>BTQO01000139.1:0-4062 GCA_036985915.1 Gammaproteobacteria bacterium
GGCTTGGTCCGACGCACCCGATAATCACTTCGTCCAATGCTTCGGGTTCAACGCCTAAGCGGTTGAGTAATGCCCGAGCCGCAGCTACCGCCAAATCTGAAGCGCTAAAGGGGCCGGGTGCACCCGCTTTGAGAAAAGGGGTGCGCGCACCATCGACAATTAATACCTCGTTCAAGCGGCTTGCACCTGATCCCGACTTACTGGTATTCCCAGATCGGGCTCGAAATCATCCACCTGGATGACCTCCAGACGGGCTTCGATGGCCTGTTGAAGTATCTCGCCTTCTTCCGGTTTCAGAACGCCTGCGTCAACCGCTGCCTGGGAGAGCTCGGTTGCCTTAAGATCTTTTGCGAGTTTTCCGTCGCGGAGCGCATGTTTAACGAGCCTTTCATAAGGTTCTGCAGCAGTGACCTTTACCAAGGCATCCTCAAGTCGGCCCATTTGCGTGTTGATATCGGTATCCACGAACACACCGATGGTTAAGCGATCACGTGCCTCGGAAGGCGCGAGCAGTAATGCCGCGGCCGCTTCGCGAACTTCATCATACAAATCGCTATAGGGTCTGCCACGCGGAAAGACCAACCAGCGCAGGAAAAATGCCACGGGCTTGTTGGGCATGTTACGTAAAAATCCATGCATGGCTTCTTGCATTGCATAAAATGAATTATGACACGCCCATTTCAGAAGGGGGATGTCTTCTTCGAGACGACCCTGATCTTCGAAGCGTTTGACGGTTGCCGAACACAGGTACAAAAGACTCAACACGTCCGCTAACCGGGCAGATAAATTTTCACGTCGCTTCAATGCACCCCCCAGTGTCAGCATCGCTGCATCCGCCATCAGCGCAAATGCCGCGCTCATTCTGGTGAGTTGTTGTACATAACGACGCGCAGCACCCTGAACAGGTACCTGCGCCAAACGCCCGCTGGTCAGTCCCAGTAACAGGCTGCGAACAGCATTACTGATGGTCATGCCCATGTGGGCAAACAGGGCACGGTCAAAATCAACCAGCCCACGCTGTTCATCCGGATTTTGCGCCGCGTGCAATTCGGTGAGTACATGCGGATGGCAACGTACGGCGCCTTGTCCAAAAATAATCAGGTTACGGGTAAGAATATTGGCGCCTTCAACCGTGATCCCGATCGGTAAGGCCTGATATGCACGACCGAAGAGATTGCGCGGCCCAAGACAAATCCCACTGCCGCCCTGGATATCCATGGCATCGTTAATCACGATGCGCATCCGTTCGGTCAGTTGATATTTCAAAATGGCAGAGATCACCGAAGGCCGTTCACCCTGATCAAGCGCAGTGACAGTTAAGAATCTGGCTGCATCCATCAGATAGGCCTGGCCTGCAATACGCGCCAATACTTCCTCGACACCGGCAAACTTGCCGATCGGCAAGCCAAACTGTGTCCTGATACGCGCATAGGCG
The DNA here is from genome assembly GCA_036985915.1 of Gammaproteobacteria bacterium. Classification (GTDB taxonomy): domain Bacteria; phylum Pseudomonadota; class Gammaproteobacteria; order JAJDYQ01; family JAJDYQ01; genus BTQO01. Next base: position 1,436 of record BTQO01000139.1, read on the forward strand.
CCGGTTGCGCGGCTGGCCAATTTTGCGGAACCCGTGCTCAAGGCAGGCAATGAAATCGATCGTCCGACCGCCAATGACTCCATGAGCATGCGCCAACCCTGGCCGGCACGTTCAGGCCCGCCAATGATCCAGTCAATCGGGATAAACACATCCTTGCCTTCGGTGGGTCCGTTTTGAAAGGCCATGTTTAACGGATAATGGCGGCGACCGGTGACAACACCGGGTGTACTAACGGGAATCAGTGCAACGGTAATACCGAGGTCCGGTTCGTCTCCAAGCAAATGGTCGGGATCCTTCAACTTAAACGCCAATCCCAGCAAGGTCGCAACAGGCGCCAGTGTGATATAGCGTTTGTTCCAGTTCAGTCGAATGCCTAATACATCGGGCTTGTCGTCAAACATGCCTTTGCACACAATGCCTACATCAGGCATCGCGCCAGCATCGCTGCCGGCCTCTGGCCCCGTTAATGCAAAGCAGGGTATTTCCTCGCCACGCGCAAGCCTTGGCAAGTAATGATCTCTCTGTTCGTCGGTACCGTATTCCAGCAACAGCTCAGCCGGACCCAGTGAGTTTGGCACCATCACGGTTACAGCAGCGCTGACACTCCTCGAGGCCACGTTCATGATGACGGTTGAATGAGCAAGCGCGGAAAATTCAAGGCCGTCATAACGTTTCGGAATGATCATCCCGAAGAACTTGTGTTCACGCATGTATTGCCAGACGGCATCGGGCAACCTGCGATCAAGGTGGGTAATTTCCCAGTCGTCGATCAGCCGGCACAGTTCTTTGGTTGGCCCATCGATAAACGCCTGTTCCTCTGCTGTGAGTGTGGGGGCAGGGTAGTCGAACAACATATTCCAGTCCGGTTTACCGGAGAATAATTGCGCATCCCACCACACATTCCCCGCTTCCAGTGCCTCGCGTTCGGTTTGCGACATGGGCGGCAACAGACGCTTGAACAGTTTGAATAGTTGCCGTGTCAGCAGTTTTCGCCGAATGAAGGGCAAAGATATGGGCAGCACCAGCAATCCATAGACAAAAACTGACAGGATGCCTGTGACTGCCGGTTGATCGCTCAGCAGCACCCAGGTTGCAAGCGCCGCTACGATGATTGCATTCCAGGACCAGATGGATACCCGGTGGTAGAGCAGGGTAAGTACCAGTGCGAACCCTGCGATCAATATGAGCGCAATCGTCATGGCTTGTATCCTTTTATTGTTGTCAGGCGGTGCAGCCTCTTTGCATCATTAATCATAGGTGCACACACTTGATATGACCACACCCGCAACCCAACGTTTCAGCCTAAATCAGAAATGTTTTTAATAGCAGTTTCTAACTCATTGTTATTATTATAAAAATGAGGCGACAGCCTAACCTGTCCATGACGCACTGCGCAGATAATATTGTGTTCGGTAAGTACCTGATGAATCGTTTTGGCGCCATGTTTTTCGTGTGTGAAACTGACTATCCCCGATCGGCGATCCGGTGTGCGGGGCGATGCGATTTTAACCCCGTGGATGTTGGCCAGTTCTGAGCTAAGAAACGACGCATGATCAATCACCGCTCGCTCCACCGCCGTCATACCCACATCTTCCAGCAGGCTTAGACTCGCATCCAGCGCATGGATGCCCAGCATATTCGGACTGCCGCACTCGAAGCGTTGCGCAGTTTTTGCTGTTTGCCACTTGGTTTGTTCAAAATCAAGCGGGTCCTCGATCATATGCCAGCCAAATTCATGGACTGACAGTGTCTCAAGGTGCCTGGGGTGGCAATAGAACAGGGCAATCCCTTCAGGCCCCAACATCCATTTATGCCCGTCCGCGGCCACAAAATCGGCCTGGCAGGCCTCAACATCGAACCGAATCGCGCCCAGGCTTTGAATGGCATCGATGCAGAACAACACCCCTTTGCTATGGCAATAAGCGCCCAGTTGTTCCAGGTTTAACCGCAGACCGGTAGCGAAACTGACTGAACTGACGGACATCAGGTGGGTGTGTTGGTCGCAGGCATCGATCAACGAGCGCTCGGGTGCGTCCGGGTCAAGGTCGACCTCATGCACCGAAACACCCAATCGCCGCAACGATTGCCAGACAATGCGGTTGGAGGGAAATTCACCTTTAGCGATGACGATATTCGATGATTCGGGCCAGTTGATCCCGTAGGCCACAAACGAGAGCGCTTCCGAGGTGTTTTTTAAAAGGGCAATGCTGTCGGTGGATTCGGCATTAATCAGTCGCATTAACCGATACTTCAAGGAGCACTCAACACCCAGCCAGGCCGTGTAGTTCGTAGCACCAAGTTGTGCGTTTTCTTCGGCGAAGCGCTCTACGGCAACCGCTGTTCGTCTGGGCCAGGGGCCGACGGCCGCGTGGTTCAGGTAAATCAGGTGTTCAGTAACCGGAAATTCATCTTGAAGGGCCTTGGAGGAGATCGCCGTGGTGGTAATCGATAACCCCTGATCCTTGGTTTTCTGACCCATAATATAGTTCGTATAATGTATATTATGTTAAATTACGTAAGTATTTATTCATGAGGCTAAAGCAACAATACTACTACATACACCCTGTAATAAGTTACAACCTAAAGCAAACCATTAAGTAATGCTAATTACCTAGTTATAAATAAGG
>BTQO01000140.1:0-4059 GCA_036985915.1 Gammaproteobacteria bacterium
GCCATGAAAAATTCACCCAAGGGTACAACTTCTGACTGGATGGGTGTACTGATTCCTATTGTGGGCGTTATTTTGTTTGTTATTCTGCTGATTAAAATGGTCTAAGGAAACTCTGATTTATTCAGAGCTTCCCTAATGGTTAAACAGTTCGTTGCACTGCGGCCTTAAGCATATCAATTCCACCCATATAATCGCGTAGTGCATCAGGGATTCGAATAGCGCCGTCTTCCTGTTGATAATTTTCCATAACGGCCACCAGGGTTCTTCCTGCTGCAAGACCAGAACCGTTTACGGTGTGCACCAATGCGGGTTTCCTATTCCCAGGGTCGCGATAACGCGCCTGCATACGGCGCGCCTGAAAATCTTCGAAGTTCGAACAGGAAGAAACCTCGCGGTATTTTTCCTGGCCGGGTAACCAGACTTCAAGATCATAGGTTTTGGCAGCCGAAAAGCCGGTATCGCCCGAGCAGAGTGTAACCACCCGATAGGGTAGCAGCAGCCGCTTTAACACCTCCTCGGCATGCGTGGTGAGTTCTTCAAGTGCGTCGTAGGAATCTTCAGGCCTGGTAACCTGAACCAGTTCCACCTTTTCAAACTGGTGCTGACGAATCATGCCCCGCTTGTCTTTGCCATAAGAACCTGCTTCGCTCCTGAAACACGGTGTATGACACACATACTTGCGCGGCAGGCAGTCATTTTCAATGATCACATCACGAACGATATTGGTTACGGGCACTTCGGCGGTTGGTATTAAATAAAATGGCTGGTCGCCGTAGAGCTTGAACAGGTCTTCTTCAAATTTGGGTAATTGTCCTGTGCCGCGCAATGAATCCCTGTTAACTATAAACGGTGCATATGTTTCAGTATAGCCATGATCGTTAATATGCAAATCCAGCATAAACTGAATCAGTGCACGGTGTAACCGTGCAATGCCGCCGCTCAAAACAACAAATCGTGAACCTGTGATTTTGCTTCCTGTTTCAAAATCCATTTCACCCAGTTTGGCGCCGAGATCAATGTGGTCCTTTATCTCAAAATCAAAAGTTTTTGGTTCGCCCCAACGACGTATTTCCGTATTATCGTTTTCATCTTCACCATCTGGCACAGATGCGTGCAGGATGTTAGGGATGTTTAAGTAGATATCCTGTAACTTGTTTTGTACATCAACCAGATAATGCCCGGCTGTCTTCAATTCGGTGCCAAGCATATCCACTTCTTCCAGCAATGGCTCAATATCTTCACCGCGCGCCTTGGCCTGACCAATATTTTTGGATTTAGTATTGCTTGTGTTTTGCAGATATTGCGTGCGGACTTGTAATTCCTTACGCTCGGATTCCAGCGCGGCAATTGTTTCGGTGTCCAGTTTAAAGCCGCGTCGCAATAGCTTTTCCGCTGTTAGCTCCAGCTCCTGCCTGAGCAATTTTGGATCGAGCATTTCCTAGTCCTCAGTGTGCGCCAACCAGCTGACAATATGCCTGGGATCAATAATATCTTTAATGTGCTGTATTATTTCTTCAGCGCGACCCGGTGTATCAAAAAATTCAACCACTAAAGGCAGGTCCAGAGAAACATCAACCAGAGAACTTTCATGCATTTTTCCTGAAGGACCAAACCCGCTGATAGCACGAAATACAGTCACGCCCCGTACATGTTCCTGATCGTGCAACGCCTTGATCAGTTTATCGAGCATGTGCTCACCCTCGGTGAGGTATATACGAACAAAAGTTACATTACTCATAGGCTGCGTCCTCCCAAAACACCAAACCAGGCTGCAACAACACACGCCAGCACACTGACCAGCATGTTGGCAACTGCTTTACCGGCCGATCCTTGTTCAAATAGCAATATTGTCTCGATAGAAAATGTCGAAAAGGTGGTAAATGCGCCAAGCACGCCGATCAACAACGCGGCGCGCCATTCGGGTGCTATCGACATACGCTCTAAAAGCAGAACATACAAAAACCCCATGAGGAAACTGCCGCTGACGTTGACGATCAGCGTGCCATAGGGAAACCCGGTACCCATAATGGCAACAACCGTCCTGGATGCCCAAAACCGCATCAGGGCGCCTACAGCACCGCCAGCCGCGATTGCAACAGTCTGTATCATGATCGCCCGCGCGCCTTTTGCTCGAGATCATTCAAGTGCGCAAGCTTTTCCCGGATCTTGATTTCCAGCCCGCGATCAACCGGTGCGTAATAGCGCTGCCGTTTAAGCCCTTCTGGAAAGTAGTCTTCACCGGCGGCATAAGCCTCTTTCTCGTCATGCGCATAGCGATACCCTTCGCCTGCCCCGACCTCTTTCAACAGCTGCGTAGGTGCATTGCGCAAATGCATGGGTACTTCGAGCGAACCATGCGATTTGGCATCTGCCTTGGCGGCAGCAAAGGCTGTGTATACCGCATTACTCTTGGCAGCACAGGCCATGTAGACCACAGCCTGCGCAATCGCAAGCTCGCCTTCCGGGCTGCCCAGCCTTTCCTGCACATCCCAGGCGTTGAGGGCAATATCCAGCGCACGCGGGTCTGCATTACCGATATCTTCGCTTGCCATGCGAACAACACGACGGGTGATGTAGCGCGGATCACAGCCCCCATCCAGCATGCGTGCCAACCAATACAATGCGGCATCGGGCGATGATCCACGCACTGATTTATGCAAGGCCGATATCTGATCATAAAACTGATCGCCGCCTTTATCGAACCGGCGTACACCGCCCTGAATGACTTCATGAACTATTTCGGTGGTGATATCCACGCGATTACCAGCGTTCCCGGCAAGCCCTGTGGCCAGTTCCAATAGATTCAGCGCGCGCCTAGCGTCACCATCCGCGGCCATTGCAATCAAGGCTATTGAATCGTCGTTAATTTTAATATCCATCTTACCCAGTCCGCGTTCCTGATCATAAAGCGCATTACGCAATATGGATTGCAGGGCGATTTCATCCAGTGTTTTTAGAACGTAGGTACGGGTGCGCGATAACAGCGCATTAATGAGTTCGAACGAGGGATTTTCGGTCGTCGCCCCAACAAAAAAGATTGTGCCGTCTTCAATATGCGGCAAAAATGCATCCTGCTGTGCCTTGTTGAAACGGTGCACTTCATCAATAAACAGAATAGTGCGTTGATCGATCATCTGCGCCATTCGCGCCTCTTCCACCGCCTGACGAATATCCTTCACACCAGACATCACCGCAGAGAGCGAAAGAAACCTTGCATCAGAAGCTTTAGCAAGAATACGGGCTAATGTTGTTTTTCCGCTGCCGGGCGGACCCCAGAGGATCATTGAATGCAAATTACCTGACTCAATCGCGCTTCTAAGCGGCTTTCCTTCGGCAAGAAGATGTGTCTGACCCGCTATTTCATCCAGTGTTCTAGGCCGCATACGATCAGCCAACGGCCTGATTTCAAACAGGTCGTGTTCGGCGTTCATGAGCCGTCTCCTACGACATCAACCCCTTGAGGTGGTACAAACTGGAATAACCGGTCTTGAATCAAGGCATTTTTCTCAATATTCGAAAACTCAAGACGCATAACGCCACCCAGGCTGTCAACCAATTCCATAATATGTAATGTGTCGTTTGCGAAGGATATACGTACGCTGTTGTATTGTGCGTCTTCTTTTTTAGGTAACAACTCCAGCCATACATCATCATCTATAGTACCTATTTCGATGACATCGAATTCCTGTTCGACGGCTTCCGGTGAACTCATAATTAGCATGGGTGAATTTGCCAGTGACTTATCTATTTTCTTAACTATGACCTGCATTAAATCCGGATCATAAACCCATAGCCTTTTACCATCAGATACGATCAGTTGCTCAAAAGGTGTTTTATACTCCCAACGAAAAAGATCCGGCCGTTTAAGTACAAATGTTCCTGACAAAACCTGCAACTGGTCAAGGTTCTGGTTGTATTGTATTTGAGAGAATTCAGCGCTTAAGTACGTAACACCATCAAAAAAACGGGTTAGTTTCCCAAGCCCGGTTTCAGCGGCCTGAAGTGTTGCGCCCAAACACAGCAACACAGCTGTGAACAATACTGACCTGAAACGCATGG
>BTQO01000141.1:0-4035 GCA_036985915.1 Gammaproteobacteria bacterium
GAAGAGTCAGGGCTTTTAGGAAATACAGCAAAGACAACGTCTATTGACCGGAGCTAAAGTGTGTTGCTTATTGATGCTTATCAAGGCGAAGGCGCAAATTGTCTGCTAAATATTAGGCAAGCCCTGAATAATTCCATCCAGGAATGATTAGCGGACGGAAAACAAACACAAGTTTCCGTTTTCCTCGCACAATCAATCCCCTGTAGGGGGTCGTTTTTGGCGGACAGTCGCTTCCGGCATCCTACCTCTCGCGACACTTGTACATCCGTGTACATCGTCCTTGTACCGCAGAAACTCGGAATAAATCAGAGTTTCCTTAGTTATCCATTATTCGGAATATGTGCCATGCGTGACAAACTGATCGAGGCCCTGGCCTACCCGCGCGAGATGATACGCGGTATTTTGTTGCTGGAAGAGTGCAAGCACAGTGGGCAATTTGACCCAAATGATCGTTTGTGTATTGACTGCTTTCAGGGCGATGAATGTAAATGGTTATTCAGTAATGATGAGTTTGTGGCGCTTGAGAAGAAACCGGTATCGGATATCGTAAAAGCAATTGAGCAGGCGCAGTTGTATATCGATGCCCATACGGCGCGCTTGAATCATGATCGGCGTTCATGCCCTTGCGATTCATGCACGTGGCTGAGAAGATCGCACAGACTGTTAAGGGAATGTTGATACCCCGTAAACTGATACATCTTTAATCACCCACGTTAAACAAATATCCTAGTTCAAATATCCCAGTATTGTTTTAAATTACAACAAGTTATAACGTAGCCTGTAAGTTCTTACAGTTATGCTGCTGTACCGTCTTGTTGTCTGCTCTTCAATTGGATTGTTGGCTGTAATATGGTGACCAGGGGAGGGGAGAGGCCATGGGTTATTTGAGGGTAACATTTACCAATTGTGTTAATGTAAAACGTATTGCCGTTAGACAGCATAAATTGCACAAAGCCGGTCTATAAGACCCTGTCTCGTTATGAATGATGAAAACACATCGCATGTAATCATCGGAGACGATTCGCCGACAATTGCTACGCCGGCGATTATGGATTTGCCCTCAGTACCGCTTGCGGTCACTGAAGAGACAGAAGTTCTGTACGGTGCAAGTGTAACAGTGCAGCTTCTGGACAGGAGTACCCTAAGCGGCCATATGCATGAATTCAACTATCCTGCGGCATCTGTGCGTATTCAGACTCATGATGGCAAGCTTATGCTTTTGCCCTTTGAGGTACTGAAACATCTGGTTTTCAGGCAAAGCCTCAGTGCGGCAAGCGGGAAACATCCATTGCAGAATCACGGTGCAACGGTATACATCCCTGAGGCGATCCAGGAATTCAATATTGAGTATTTGGATGGTTCGCGGTCGCAGCTTAAAGTTCGTCATTACATCGATGATGACCATGGCCTGCATCTGTTTCAAATGCGTGACGATAAATCGCTGGTGCGGATGTTTATACCCCATACCAGTATCAGTCATTATGAGGCGTGGGAACCTATTGGTATCGAGCTCGTTAAACGCGGATTAATCGAGCAGAATGATCTGGAGTCGGGACTTGAGAAACAGCAAGAGATCAGAAATCGAAAAGTAGGTGAATACCTGGAAGGGAAGAAAATTATTACCCCCGAACAGCTACGGACTGCCCTGCAGAACCAGAATATTGCGCACAATATAAAGCTTGGGGACATTCTCGTCAGGGAGGGACTCATCACCCAGGCTCAGCTCGATGAAGTACTGGAAGAACAGCAAAAAGAACGAGGGAAAAAGATCGGCGAGATTCTGATTGACATGGGTTTAATAACGAGCGATGAAATATCGCGACTTATGTCGGATCGCCTGGGTATGCCCTTTGTGCACTTGCGTGATTTCAAGATCGACAAGAAAGTGATCGAATATGTACCACGGGATTTAACAACACGTCACAAGGTAATACCGTTGTGTTTTGCAGATGACCGCATCGTTATGGCAGCGGTAGATCCACTGGATAGTGAACTGGCCGATATGCTTGCATTTGTTGCTGGCAAGGTTATCGATTTCGCTATTGCAACCAAAGAAGATATCGACTGGGCGATAGAGCATTATTACGGCAAGCCTGCCGTGCAAGGGGCAGAGGCAGCCAAGGCAGAACGGCCAGCAAGGGCAAAGAAAAAGCAAGAGCCTAAGGCAAAAGCCGCTGCCGCAAAGCAACGGCTTTCGGCTCAGCCGATGGCCCGGCTGTTGAAAAACATTATTGTTGATGCCTACAAACGTCGTGCAACCGATATCCATATATTTCCTGTCCGTGAGAATGTTCATCTAAGTTACCGGGTGGACGGGGTCATGCTTCTGATAAAGAAGCTCAGCAAAACGCTCCAGCCCGGTCTGATTACCCAGCTCAAGAACGTTGGACATATGGACACCGGTGAATGCAAGTTGCCACAGGATGGACGAGCGCACATTAAATTTACGGATCAGGAATTTGATTTGCGTATGTCGGTGTTACCTACCATGCACGGCGAAAGCGCTGTCATCCGGTTGCGTAGCGCGGCGGCTACCCTGGCAGCACTGGATGAAATAGGTTTTGACGCAGACGATGTAACAAAGTTACGTAGTGCCCTTGATAGTGGTTATGGAATGATACTCACCACGGGACCCAAGGGGTCGGGGACCACGACGACACTCTATTCAATGCTGGAGGCGCTGGCGCAGCGCAACCTTAAGATCATAAGCGTGGAAGATCCCGTTGAAAAAGTTATCGACGGGATAGAGCAGATACCGGTCGATACAGGTGTTGGTCTAACGTTTGCACGTGCGCTGCATAGCATTCTGCGTCATGATCCTGATGTCATCATGATCGGAGAAATTCGTGATTCGGAAACCGCCAATGTTGCAGTGCAAGCGGCATTGGCAGGTATCCTCGTATTATCGACCGTTCGCGCGAAATCCGCCGTTGATACCATCAACATACTGAGGAACATGGGCATCGATCCACACCTGCTGCAATCCACGTTGCTTGTCAGCGTTGCGCAGCGCCTGATGCGCCAGAATTGCCCGATCTGCATTAGCGAAGAGGAGGTATCCAGTGATGTGCGCAAGGCGCTCGGGGCAGGGAACGGCACATTTTATAATGGCAAGGGCTGTGCTGAATGTAACCACACCGGTTACAAGGGTCGCATCATGACATACGAGCTTTTAGCTGTGGACGATAATATTAAAGAGCTTATTGATAACGCTGCATCCGCCACCGAGATCACCAAAAGAGCCCGGCAGGCAGGTATGTTAAGTCTGACGGATCGTGGCTTGAATATTGCCCGTGCGCATAAGACTTCGCTTGACGAGGTTTACAAGGTTAATAACAGTTAGCGGCTTTTCGTTGTCAAGCGGTATTGCCGCAGGTAGGTTTTTTCAAACAACACTTTAGCCCAATGCATGGGCAGCCCCTTGAACTGGAATGCACGTTTTTGATCCCGGTAGACAAGCGTGCCGTTGGTGAGGGAATCAACGATGCAGATCAGCTCGGTCTTGAAGGTATGTGTCGCAGGCTGGTTTTTGGATTGTGCAATGATATTGTTCACTGCGGTCTCAGCTTGCAGATCCGCCATATGTGCCTGCTTGGGTTTCCAGTCCGGGCCGGGAAAACTGCCACAATCGCCTGCCAGGTATACGTTGCTGGAACCGGGGGATACGCAGTGCTCGTTTGCTTGGAAAAAACCGCCTTCGGATAGCGGCAGGTCGGTTTCACTTGCAAAGCCCGGTCCCGTCATGCCGGGGATAAACAATGTAAGATCGCTGGCGATTTCGCCGCCCTCGGTGATGACCTTGTCTGCTTCAAAGCCTTTCATCTTGTGGCCGAGATGGGTCCTGATGTTGCGATGGTTCATTTCCCCAAGCAGCCTGTCCACCGCCTTTTCACCCATGCGGGCACCGGGTTTGGGTGCCGGGCTGAAGAAGGTCAGGTTGAATTGATCGCGCCTGCCCTGTTGCCTGAGTAACGTATCGACACCAAACAGGTATTCAAATACCGGCCCACCACGCATCGCAGAGGGTTCTTTGGG
>BTQO01000142.1:0-4032 GCA_036985915.1 Gammaproteobacteria bacterium
CGATGATGATCCCGAGCTGGTTGTTGAAATCATGGGCCACGCCGCCGGAGAGTTGGCCGATGGCTTCCATCTTATGCGAACGGCGCAGGGCCTCTTCGGTTTGCAGACGCTCGGTGATGTCGAAAGAGACTTGTAACACTGATTTCAGGTTTCCCTCTGAATCGTAAACGGGATCGCCATTGGTGATAAGGTTAAGATAGGTGCCGTCTTTCTTCCTGAAGCGATATTCACAATTCCGAATGGGCTTTTTTTTCTCTTGCAGCGTATAACAATGCTCCGACGTTGGTGCAACATCGTCGGGGTGAAGATACGAGAAGAAATTCGTGCCAGTGAGCTCCTCGATCGCATACCCTGTAGCATTGGAAAATTGCTGGTTCACAAACTTAAATACCCCATCGGGTTGTATTTCGGAAATAAATTCATGCATGGTCTCCACCAAGCCTCGATATCGCTTTTCCGACTTACAGATTGCTTCCTCCGCCTGCTTGCGCTCGGTGATGTCCTGCTTCATGGCAACAAAATGGATGATCGCTCCTTGCTCATCGCATACCGGGGTAACGGTCTGCTCATCGGTATAAAGACTGCCGTCCTTGCGCTTATTGATCAACTCGCCGTGCCAGACCTGCCCGGCCAATATGGTGTCCCAGAGTTCCCGATAGAATTTTTGGTCCTGCTTACCGGATTTCAGCAGCCGGGTATTCCGACCGACGGCCTCCTCAAGACCATACCCGGTAATCGTGGTAAAGGCTGGATTGACCCATTGAATCTCCCCTGCACGATCAGTGATAACGATACCGTCGGCCGTAGCTTCCAGGGCGGTGGCCTGCAGGCGGAGTTGCTCTTCGGCCTGCAATCTTTCGATCTCCGCCCCCGCCCGGGCGGCGAAGATTTCCAGTAGTTCACCTGTCTGTTCGACACGCTGTAACGGCTTGCCATCCATCACCACCAGGAGGCCCAGTGGCGCGCCGTGGCTATCGAACAGGGGGGTGCCGATGTAGCCCTCGACCCCCATATCCACCAGCATCCGGTCCTCCGGGAATTGTTGCTGCACATTACTCGGATAGGCGCAGGTTTTCTGGCCTATGATGGTGTGGCAAGGAGTGCCCGCCAGAGCGTAGCTTGTGTTGCCCACGATTTCTCCGTGGCTGCACAACGCCAGGGTGTTGACTCGCAGTGGATCGCCCTTGTCCAGCACACCGATGAAGGCGTGATCGACGCCGATTATCCGGGTCAGGTGCGTCGTCAGATGACTGAAAAATGCCTTGCCAATCTTGGCCGAGACGCCCGCGGCGATATGGTGAATGGTTTCTTCTTGTTTGCGGCGCGCGCTGATATCCCGCACGATGACCTGCAGGCAGGTTTTTTCATCCAGTTCAATGCGATTGAGGCTGATTTCGGCATCAAAAAGAGTGCCATCGAGTCGACAACAATGCCACTCAAAAATCTGTGGCCCACCTATCAGGGCACTGTCAATTTTCTCCAATGCCTTTTCCATGGAATCACGTCCGTCATACTGGATGGGTGGTGAGAAAGCTTTGGGCGTGTTGCCTACAATATCGCCACGCGCACAACCAAACATCTCAAGTGTTCTGGAATTACAATCAATAAATTGATTCTCGTGCATCAGGAAGATGGCGTCACCGGCCGTTTCAAACAAGGTACGAAACTTGGACTCACTCTGTTTAATTTTCTCCTGCGCCAGTTTGCGCTCGGTAACATCCATGCATGTGCCGATATAGCCGGTGAATTCCCCTTTCAAGTCATACTGTGGAGCGCCGCGATCGAAAACCCAACGATACTCACCGTCCGCCCGCCGCAATCGGTATTCCATTTCGAATGGGCTACGGGCTTTAAAGGCGCTTTGGTATATATCAAGACACCTTTCATAATCATCCTTGTGAACGCCTTCCACCCATCCGTTGCCAAGCTCCTGTTCGAGAGTTCTGCCAGTGAATTCCAGCCAGGTCTTGTTAAAATAGTTGCACAATGCGTCAGTTCCAGCGCCCCAGATCAAGGCAGGTTGAGAATCCGCCAGGTCTTGAAGGCGTTTTCCGCTTTGCGCCAGGGCCGACAACGATTCCTTTATATTGACCTGCATCTGGTTGATGGCGCTGACCACTCGGTCAAGCTCGTCCTGTTTGCGGGTGCCTTTGCGATCCAGGCCCAATGGTTTATCCAGACTGTTGACATCCAATGCGTGCGCGAAATCCGCAATCCGGATCAAATGCCGGGTGATCAACGCATGAAAAATAAACAGGATGAAGCCCGCCACCAGAAAGGTCTTGATGCCGTTGCTGACGAGGATCACCCAGACCCTGTCGATCAGGCGTTGATACACACCCGACAGGCTGGCGACGACGGTCAGCGTGCCGATCTCCAGGTCCCGTCCACGGTGGGGGTGAACCATGGGATATTGACGGGAGAGCATATTTTTTGATTGCGGGGTCCCCAGGGACAGCCATACTTTGTCCTGATCGCGGATCTCCAGAAACTGCATATCGCGGAGCTGAAAAGTACCCTCCAGATGGGTACTGAGCTCTTGGGCATCCGAGGTCCACAAGGCGGCGGTGAGGCTTTTCAGGTGTACGTCCTGGATCTGCTGAAACTGGTCCTCGATTAAGCCTATGTCGTTATCGTAGTCCCGGTACAACTGGAGGGCGGTGGTCAGCAAGGTAATGAGCGAACTGAATAGCACCACATAGAGGATGAGGCGGCGGGCGATACCGGGCTTAACAATTTCCTGATTGAGATCCATCACGGCATTATTTCCCGGCAAAGGGCGCCAGTATCTGCTGGAAGGCCCGCTGGTAGCTGCCGTCGGTCTTCATGGCGCGCAAGGCCGCGGCGAGTTTTGGCACCAGGTGCTGGTGTTTCTTATGCAGGTACACATACAGGTCCCGGCGTGCCAGGGGCGGCTCCAATATCCGTACCCCACGAATCTGGTGTTGCTTGATGTAGCCGAGTCCGACCCAGCGCGAATAGACGATCGTATCTACCCGGTCTTTTAACAACAGCGTGAACAACTGGTTGACGTTCTTGACCTTGGTGAGCACGGCCACCTTGGTAATATTGCGTTCCAGAATCTTCCAGCCGGTGATAATGGCGACCGAATAGGGTTTGAGACTCGACCAACCGGTGACCGGGAATTGCGCGCGTTTGGTAATAACTACAAACTCCAGATCGATGATCTTTTCCGGCACCTGGATCAAATTGGGATAGGTCTTTTGCAGCCCCGCAATTCTGAGCAAATCGCCGTCGTCGATGCCGGCGTTGGCGTTGATCAGCGCCCGTTCGGCGGGCAGCCGGACCGATTCCAGCCCGTGACCGATGCGCTCCAATGCCTCATTGACAACCACATCGACAAAACCGGTCTGTGCATCATTGGACAGCGGGGAAGTGAAGGCCGTATTCAGCACCAAGGGCTCTTTAGCCAACAGCGGTCCTGGAACGGCGAGCCAGCTTACCAGGGAGATCAGGGCAAGCCATTGACGTCTTTGGGCGTTTTTTATTTTATGGTGATTGTTCAGGAAATCCAGATAGCCGATGATTATCCCTACCTGAATGCTGAAGCCGTGGGCGATATCGCCGAACAGGTTAAAGGTCATCAACCGCAAAGACGCGCGATTTTTTACCTTGCCGGCAAACGGGCAGTCCTGATTAGCGAAGACAATCTTGTTGTCATCCTGTTCTTCAACCACAAAGTTGCCGTTGATGCCGTGCTTGATATTGCGCATGAGACCGTCACGCCCCTGGGGAATGCCCAGTTCCTTCAATACACGAGTGCTTTGCCGGGTTAGTAGTCACAAGGTTAATTGCAGGTGAGCACCAAGGTAACGGCGTCGTATATAGGGTGCATCGTATCACCCCCAGCAGGTGTTGTTAATGCAGCCGCCGCCCATGGGCCGGGTAGTGACCGGTGAAAACGGTTTGACCGATGGCTGCCGCGATGTCCTGCATCAGCTTCATTGTAGATTGTGGTCCTGGGCCTGTTTCAGTCTGGCAGTCCGTTGCCGGGTAACAACGCCAAACCCG
>BTQO01000143.1:0-4007 GCA_036985915.1 Gammaproteobacteria bacterium
GGCATTGGCTGCTTCCAGCACTATTTTGACTTCCTGCAGCAACCGTTCGCTGACACTTCCACGATCGACATAGGTCTCGCGCAACACCGATGGCAGATCCTCGCTACCGCGCAGATGAAACCCGCAACCGGACAGGGTAAGCATCAACCCAGCCAGCAGGATCAGATAGCTTTTTCTTTTATAATTCATTGCGCTCCCAGGCCTTCGTTATTAGCAAGCCGATCAAACAACCAGGTTCACTAGTTTACCCGGAACAATGATAATTTTCCTGACCGGTTTTTGTTCCAGGAATCGCTCAACAGCGGCATCCGACAGGGCGGCGGCCTCAATGGCTTCCCGGTCTGCATCGGCAGCGATGGCGATTCGTCCACGCAGTTTGCCATTGACCTGCACCACGAGTTCTATTTCCTCACGCACAAGCGCCGATTCATCGACCACCGGCCATTGAGCATCAATCACCGGATGCTCATGCCCCAAGGCAATCCACGCAGCGTGCGCAAAGTGCGGCACAACCGGTGTCAGCATCAGGACCACCGCTTCCAGTGTCTCCCGCATGACCGCTTGGCCTTGCCTGCGCTCATCCTCAAACCGTTGCGCGGCATTTAACAATTCGCGAATTGCAGCCAATGCCGTATTCATCGTCATACGGCGTCCGAAATCATCCGTCACCTTGGCAATCGTCTCATGCAGTAATCGCCTGAACGTTTTTTGATCGCGCGTTAATGCAGCGTGGTCAACAGCGCCCGCATCGCCCTTTGCCAGATGTGTAAAGAGTTGACGCCACAGCCGTTTAAGAAAACGATGCGCGCCTTCAACACCGGTATCCATCCACTCGATGGTTTGATCAGGTGGGGCATCGGACATCACAAACAGGCGCACGGTATCGGCACCATAACGGTCGAGCATATCCTGGGTATCCACCGTATTGCCCTTGGACTTCGACATCTTGGCGCCGTCCTTTAACACCATGCCTTGTGTTAGCAGGCGCGCGAATGGTTCATCGCCTTGCACCAATCCCTCGTCACGCATCAGCCGGTGGAAGAACCGTGCATATAAAAGATGCAAGATGGCATGTTCTATGCCGCCGATGTATTGATCGACCGGCAGCCAGTAGTGCGCCCGTTCATCGAGCATGGCCTGGTCCTGATCAGGACAGGTAAACCGGGCGTAATACCAGGATGATTCAAAAAACGTATCGAAGGTATCGGTTTCACGCCGTGCATCGGCGCCACAGCCGGGACAGGTCGCCTGGTAAAACGCCGGCAACGTTGCCAGCGGTGAGCCCGGCCCTTCCAGTACCACCTCTTCCGGCAAAATCACCGGCAGGTCTTGTTCCGGCACAGGTACAGGGCCACAGGTCTCACATAAAATCATCGGGATCGGGCAACCCCAGTAGCGCTGGCGCGATACGCCCCAGTCACGCAAGCGATAGTGCACGCGCTTGCTGCCCAGTCCCTTGGCCGCGAGGTCCCCGGCGATGGCATCCACCGCCTGCTGCGGGGTCATGCCGGAATAGCGGCCCGAATTGACCACCTGCACCTCGTCAGGAGACTTTGACGCATACCAGTCCTGCCACTCGGTTTCATCAAAATAACAGGTCTCAAATGCACTGCGGGGATGTTGCTTTCTCAATTCGGAAGTTAAGACAGCAGTGTTCTCTAAAACCTGCCTGATGGGCAAACGATGATGGTGTGCGAATTCGAAATCGCGTTCATCGTGCGCTGGTACGGCCATCACGGCGCCTTCGCCATAACCCATGAGCACATAGTTGGCCACCCACACAGGTAATGGCTCATCAGTCAAAGGGTGGCGGACATGCGTGCCCGTCGGCATGCCCTTTTTTTCCATCGTTGCAAGTTCTGCCTCTGCCATCCCGCCATGCTTGCATTGGGTAATAAATTCGGCCAATGCCTGATTGGTCTTTGCCGCCTCAGCGGCAATCGGGTGTTCTGCGGCTACAGCGGCATAGGTCGCACCCATCAAGGTATCGGCGCGCGTGGTATAAACCTTCAGGTCACTGCCGGCATCGATATCCCGGAAAACGATTTCCACCCCTTCCGAGCGACCGATCCAGTTACGTTGCATGGCTCGAACTGCATCAGGCCACGCTAGCTCAAGCTGCTTTAGCCCGTCCAGCAATTCGTCGGCATAGTCCGTGATGCGCAGGAACCACTGCGGGATCTCCCGATGTTCGACCACGGCACCGGATCGCCATCCCTTGCCGTCAATGACCTGTTCATTGGCCAGCACGGTCTGGTCTACCGGATCCCAGTTCACCACCGCGGTCTTACGATACACCAGGCCCTTTTTGTGCAACCGGGTGAAAAGCCACTGTTCCCAACGATAGTACTCTGACCTGCAGGTTGCGATTTCGCGTGTCCAGTCAAAAGCAAACCCCAGCCGCTTGAATTGGTCGCGCATGTGGGCGATGTTCTGATAGGTCCAGGGTGCCGGTGCCGCATGGCGTTCAATGGCGGCGTTTTCCGCAGGCAGGCCAAAGGCATCCCAACCCATGGGTTGCATCACATTCTTGCCAAGCATACGCTGGTAGCGTGCGATTACATCCCCGATGGTATAATTGCGCACATGTCCCATGTGTAGATTGCCACTGGGATAGGGAAACATGCTCAGGCAGTAAAATTTCTCCCGATCGGGATCTTCTGTAGCATGGAAGCTGTTGTTTGCTTCCCAGTACTGTTGAGCATCACGTTCGATGCGCGCCGGATCGTAAGTCTCGTCCATTCGTGCGGATTGGGATAAACTTCAGAGCAGGAAAAACAGGCCGCAAGAATACCAGAACCACTCACGACACGATATGAACGAAGATAACCAAAGTCTGGTCGAACGACTCACCAATGGCTACAACCAGCTGATTGAACGCATCAAACACACCTTCGAGACGGTGGAAGGTGAGACTGCACCACGCATCAGGAAACTGATCGAGGAAACCCAGGAACGCGCGGTGGCGCTGGGCGAACTGACAAAAGAAGAAGCGGAACGTATTAGCAACTATCTGAAACGAGATCTGGATGCAGCGACAAAATTCCTGTCGCGCGGTGATGAAGATACCAGAACGTGGCTCAAGTTCGACCTGGAACTATTGGAAGACCGGATCACCGATATGCTCTTCTATATTGCTGACAAGAGCCAGGTGGAGCTTGCTGATTTCGAGGCCAAGACTTTGGAACTTGCTGTGTACCGCTCCGGGGAGATTACATCGGCCGGGACACTGACCTGCAAGCGTTGCGATAAGCATATTCATTTTTACCGCACTGCACACATACCACCCTGTTCTGGTTGCCACGGTACTGAATTCAAGCGCGTCATCGAATAACCTGTAAAGCGACTATCTGCGGCAACACAACCATATTTTATTATGGTCGTTTACGTATGCGAGCCCACAACGAATACGCCATCACGACCAGCACGATAACCAGTACGGGTAGTTCACCCCAAACCACATAGGGTGTGGCGCCATTCATCCTGAACACCCGCGCTTCAAGCGCATGCGTACGAAACTGCGGTGAACGGGCGATAACTGCGCCTGAAGGATCGATAATACCGGATATGCCGGTATTCGTTGAACGCAGCATGTAACGCCCTGATTCCAGTGCGCGCATCCGTGCCATCTCGAAGTGCTGGTGTGGCGCTAACGAGTCACCAAACCAGGCATCGTTGCTAACATTAATCAGTAACTCAGCACCCGGTAAAGCCTCGCGCAGTTCAGATCCAAACACTACTTCATAACAAATCGAAACACCGGCTTTATAGCCAGATAACTGAAGAATGGGTAGCTTTGCCTCGCCGCTGGAAAAATCGACCTGGCGAATGCCAAACATTTTTAGCACCGGCGTCAGGAGTGTTGGTAACGGGACATATTCTCCAAACGGTACCAGATGACGTTTGTAATAGACGTCATTGTTTGCACCCACACTGATCAAGGCATTGTAGTAGCGCTTGCGCTGGGTCTCGCGCACCGGAATACCTAGCACAAGATCACTACCGTG
>BTQO01000144.1:0-3930 GCA_036985915.1 Gammaproteobacteria bacterium
ACATCTTTATTAAAGCTCAGAGCGGTCAATTTTAGCCCTTCCACCATGGTGAGATAGGGAAATAATTGATCGGCCAGTTCCTTAATGGTCATGTGATTCCGAATGGCCAGCGCTGCTGTCTGGATGACCTCACCACCCTCATGGGCCAATACCTGACAACCGACGATACGGCCACTGTCTTTTTCAGCCACCAGCTTGATAAAACCCCGGGTATCCATATTGGCCAGGGCGCGCGGTACGTTTTCCAGCTCCAGCGTACGGCTCTCAACATCCAGCCCTTGAACCTTGGCTTGCTGCTCGGTCAAGCCGACCGTGCCCACTTGCGGATCGGTAAACACCACCGCAGGCATGACAGACAGATCAATCGCCACATCGTCACCGGTCATATTGCGGGCGGCACGCGTACCGGCCGCAGCCGCGACGTACACATACTGAGGTTGGTTGGTGCAATCACCGGCGGCATAAATGTGTTCAACATTCGTGCGCATGCGATCATTAATGATAATTTTAATACCCTTGCTTGTTTCAACACCTGCATTTTCAAGCGCCAGTGTATCGGCATTGGACTGGCGACCGGTCGCAACCAGCAGTCGGTTACAAACCACATCACCTTTTGCAGTACTGATTGTAAAGACGTTACCATCATGGCTGATGGAATCGGGTACGGTATGTAACTCAACTTTTATTCCTTCACTTTCAAATACCGCATGCAGTTCTTCACCAATTTTCGGGTCTTCCCTGGACAGCAAGGTACTGCGCGCCATTACAGTAACTTCTGAACCCAGGTGACGAAATGCCTGCGCCAGTTCCAGGGCCACAACCGAACCACCTAGGACAACAAGATGCCCCGGAATTTTTTCAGCAACCAATGCTTCAGTCGATGTCCAGTAAGGCGTATCGGCCAGTCCTTCGATTGCTGGAATCATTGGGCGTGCGCCCACGGCCAGTAAAAAACGATCGGCCTTGATTTCTTTTTCACTGCCATCGCTTTTGGTAACGATAAGTGTGTTGGCATTTTTAAACCGTGCCATTCCACGGACTAAATTAATTCCAGGATTGGTTTTAAGAATACTTTCGTATTTGGTGAAGCGTAGTTTTTCTACCCATGCCTGTTGTTGTTCCACCATCGCCTTGCGATCTATCTTCGGTGTGTTCAGTGGCAAACCGTTAAACGAATGATTTCCTTGTATGTGCGCGATGTGTGCACCACGAATGAAGATCTTGGATGGCACGCAACCGATATTGACGCAGGTGCCGCCGATGATGTCAGCCCCTTCTATGATGGTGACGGTTGCGCCTTGTTCGACCGCTTTAATCGCCGCCGCAAAGGCACCAGAACCGGTGCCCACAATGGCGATATGCAGACCATTGCCACCACCACTGGTGCTGGCCGTGCCATCTTTATTCATTAAGGTTGCGCCATAACCTTTGGACTCGATCGCTTTACGCAACCGGTCGTTGTCAATCACACCCTGGGTCTCGACCCTGGCCAGGCCTTCGTCGAAAGAAACGGTTGCCGAAATACCGGGCAGGGCATTTATCGCCGCTTCGACACTTTTAGCGCAATCGTCGCAGGTCATACCGGTGATCTGGATAGTGAGCGTCGTCATCATTTATGACCCCAGGGTTGTTAATGTCTGCTTATAGCGGATGGCATTCATTTTTTTGCCGACAGTAAAGGCATCCTCGATCGGCAGCAGGAAAGTGCCCTCATGTTCGGCCACCCATTGCTCGCCGGCTGACCGGTCGCGGAAGAGATAGACGAAATGGCAAAAGCTGGCAGTGATATTTTTCTCAAGCTCGTCTTCATCGGGTGTCAGAAACGACACCATCACGCCCTTATGGGTACTGGTCTTAATGCCATCAGGAGTAATGGTCATCCTGATGGACTCACCGGTGGTCCCGCAGCGGGATGTGACTTCGGCTGCGCGGTTGAGCAGTTCGGGGATGAATAGTGCATCCCAGGCGCACCAGGTATAGACGGTCCGGCCGTCGACCTTGAACTGGTGATGCATGGGCATGACGGTCAACCCCCAGAACCCCTGGATGCGGTGGTCGTCATCGAAAAACACCCCGGGCCAGCTTTCGAGGACGGTCTGTACGGATTCAACCG
Organism: Gammaproteobacteria bacterium; assembly: GCA_036985915.1. Taxonomy (GTDB): domain Bacteria; phylum Pseudomonadota; class Gammaproteobacteria; order JAJDYQ01; family JAJDYQ01; genus BTQO01. The sequence continues at coordinate 2,114 of BTQO01000144.1, forward strand.
ATTGGTCCAGAGTTCGGGCAAGATCCGCCACCGCGACCGGTTCGCCTTCGGCCAACCGGTGGTACAGTATCAGTGCGAGCCGCTGCTCATCGGCATTCATAAGCGGGAATGCATTGATGAATACCCGGGCCAACTCATCCAGGCGTGGCTGGATCAATGGAGCATGTGTTCCACCAAGGGTTGCCGTTGCCATTTTACTTACCGCATTGCCAGCCAGTTGCTGGAATTACTTCGCCTTCAGCGTGGACGGATAGCCGGCATCGGCGGTCGCCTTGGTCAAGGCCTCCACATTGGTCTTGGTAGGATCAAAGGTTACGGTGGCAGACTTGGTTTCGAGCGATGCCGTCGCCTTGACGACTCCGGGCACCTTCTCAAGTGCCTTGCGCACGGTGATGGGGCAGAAGTTACAGGTCATGTTCTGCACATCGAGCGTGACCGTTTTCATTTCAGCAGCCTGGACCGGACCCGTCGCAAGGACAGTCGTCATACCTACAGTCGCTATGGCCAGTAACACGCTAAGAAAAAGGGTGCGAATCATTGTTGGACTCCTTTGGGTGTTTGTTAACCGTTATTCAAAAAAGATTGTGCCGTACCAGGGGAAGGCAATCAGTGCTGCCAGCAGTACAGAAACAACCCAGAAAATAATACGTTGGTTGCGCAATGTTGCCGGGATCGCACAAACATCATCGGGCGCGCATTGACGGGGGGCGATATAGAGTTTGTAGAAGCTCCAGCCCAGAAATCCCAGTGTGATGGTGATGAATATCCACCGGTAGGGGGTCAGTGCTGTCAGGGTGCTGACCCAGGCGCCGCCGATGCCGAGGCTCAGCAATACCAGCGGTCCTATGCAACATAGGGATGCGCCAATGGCGCCAAGTGACGCGCCGATCACGGATGTAATCGTGGTGTGATTGTCAGTGGCAGATGAATCGGCCATTTTGTCAGCCTCAACTATCTCGAATGACTGACAAGTGTACACCCCGTACATAGGTACGGAGTCAAGTACTATTCATGTGGGCCTTGAGCAAATGTTCTTTCCAAACCGTAACGATTGCCGGGAAGACCACCAACACCATGAGCAATACCAAGAGATTTCCAACCTGGCAATCGTGCAGGAAACCATGCTTTAGTCAAATAGGTGATAACAAAACCGGTTATTACTCATGGATCTGCTGCGCTGCATTAGTCATGTGCATCAACCACAAAAGGACCGGTGGAACAAGCAGCCATTGAAGAAACGGCATGCCACCGATATCTACGATGGGCACAATCGGCATCAACTCCGTATAACCCCATGTCCCCTTCACGCGCACGTTCATAATCTCGCTGTAAATTGTATAGCTGGCACCAAGAAGCGTGAATAGCGCACCCCCGGTCAGTACCTTATTCGTCGTATACCAGGCACGGTTCCGGTTGAGCAGGGCGATGACTTCGTAGAGGACAAGGAGGATCAACAAATCGCCCAAGGTGCAGTGGGCGAGTCCGTAGAGGATGTAACTCCAGTCGTTTTGATGCCAGACATCGTAGAGCGGAAACTGCGCAATCTCCCACAGTAATTCAAGCGGTAGTGCCAGCATAACAAGCTTCACTTCAGGCCAATTGCGCCAGCACGAAATAGATGGCGCTGTACGAATTCGGAAGGCAGGTTGCTTGACCAGAGAGATTATGAGCGCAGTGAGTACGATTACTGCGGCAATCCAGAACAGCGTCAGCTCCAGCCACTCCCAACGTCAAAGAGGCCACGGAGAAGGAATTGCCTTGTTCCTCGTCTCCTGCATCGGCATCGTTTTGGCTCTCCACATACTTCGTTCTGGTTA
>BTQO01000145.1:0-3896 GCA_036985915.1 Gammaproteobacteria bacterium
ATTATGCTTGCAAACAATAACGGCCCGGATCTTGCCATGGATCCGGGCCGTTCACTGCCTCTTCTTGAGTCAACAAAGAGCCGCTATGCGTGCCCGTGACCATGTCCCGCTGTTGGCGGCGTTTTCTCCAGGGTAACAGCCAACGCGACACCGCCGATCAATAGGCCTACGATGATCTGGTTATACATCGGTCCCACCAGATTCGTAAAGCCAAGGACAAACGGCGCGATGATCAACCAAAATCCCAAGACCAGGTTAGTATACTCTTCCCACATCTGTGGGCGGACAAGTGCCGTGATTGCAAATATCGCCACTGCCGTACCGGTCAAATAGGAGTTGATTGCGGCTATATCGCCAGTAACGCCGATACCAAAGAATGGTGCCAGTATAAGCCACCCACCCAACAGGACATTTGTTGAGTCTTGCCATCGTGTTGTCTCTTTCATCTCACACCTCCTGTGTTCCTCTGTGAGGCTATCCGTAGCAGATAGCACTCTAGAACATACCTCATATATAGCACCTGTATTCTAGGCACAGGTCAAGGAACCATCGGAAATAACGTCAAAATGTCTCCGGCTCCACCGGGGAGACTGGCGCCACCTCCACAGCCACGGGCTAGATATACTGCCTAGCTACCCATCAGCTGCATAAAGCCGCCAACCGGCATGACATCAAAGCGTTCCCTGTCGTTAAGCAGTGCCATAATCTATTTACAGCGATCCTCATCGAGAGGACTTCTTGTATTGTTCCGGAATTTTTCGTGCAACAGCGGAAATGCTTCATCCCGGCGGTGTTCTATAAGGTAGGAGGATTCAAGTCATAAGTGCAACAGTAGGCACTTTGAAGTTGAATTTGCCTAAGACGGCTTTTCAGCTTGCTCTTGAGGCTGATGCGAAGGGATGAAAGCGCCAATCTGTCATGGAAGATACACATATATTCAGGCTTGTCACTTCCTGTTTTAAGTTTTCTGCGGATGAGGGAAAGACAATGTAAAATCCTGAATACAGCAGCGGGTTGCTGGTGCGCACTGAGTAATTTAAGTTGAAAAAAACGAAGAGATTTCATGTAGTTACCGTGGATCAAGGGCGTTATCGGAAGACCGGTTCGCACCAGAGAGAAGCAACGGGCTGGTTTCGGCTATGGTGACCTCTGCCGGCTCTCCCGCGACGATAAGCTGTGAATCCCGTCAGACCTGGAAGGGAGCAGCGGCAGCAGTGGACTCGGGTGCCGGGGTGCAGCTGGTAGGGGTCGCCACCTTAAATATTAGGAAAGGGCGTTTCTATTTGTGTCCTGATGCTCCCTGAGTGCGTTGGAAATAAGCTCGAAATGCGGGGCCGCGTTTGCGGTAGACTGTCATGTAAACTCCGCTTTCTCGCTCATTTCCGCCTACTTAGTAAACACTATTCCGTGTTATAGAAGCACCCTAAAGTAGCCGATAAGGTTAAACGGTAAATATTTAATGTCATATCTTGTTCTTGCCCGCAAATGGCGGCCCGGCAACTTTTCGGAAATGGTTGGCCAGGAGCATGTTGTGCGCGCACTGGTGAATGCTCTGGACAATGACCGGTTGCACCATGCTTTTTTGTTTACCGGCACACGTGGTGTGGGTAAAACCACCATCGCGCGAATACTCGCCAAATCACTCAACTGTGAACAAGGCCTCAGTTCGTCCCCGTGTGGTGCGTGCGCGACGTGCCAGGATATCGACGCCGGGCGTTTTTTCGACTTGATCGAGGTTGATGCAGCCTCACGCACCAAGGTTGAAGATACGCGGGAGTTGTTGGAAAACGTTCAATATGCACCGACGCGCGGCCGTTACAAGGTGTACCTCATCGACGAAGTGCATATGTTGTCCAAGCATAGCTTCAATGCGTTGTTGAAAACACTGGAAGAACCGCCGCCGCATGTGAAATTCCTTTTTGCCACGACCGAGCCGCAAAAACTGCCGGCCACTATTTTATCGCGATGCCTGCAATTTAACTTGCGATTACTGACTACTGAGGAAATCACAGAACAGCTGAACAATATTCTGGATACCGAAGGCATTGCGTTCGAGCCAGTTGCGACCAAACAACTGGCCCGTGCAGCACGCGGCAGTATGCGCGATGCATTAAGCCTGCTGGACCAGGCCATTGCGCATGCCGGTGGGCAGGTAACCGAACAAGAAGTGCGCGATATGCTCGGCATGGTTGAGCATACACACATCAGGGATTTGCTGGCCGGTGTTGTAGCAATGGATGCCGCAGCAGTGTTGGCAACGATTGACAAGATTGCAGAGCGCGCCATCGCCTGGGACGATGCGCTGAGTGATTTATTGTCCCTGTTACACCATATCAGCATCATACAGGCCGTTCCCGACGCACTGGATGAAGGCTGGGATGATTTTGATGCCGTGAATCAGTTCATCAATACGATAACGCCTGAAGATGCGCAGTTGTTCTACCAGATCGGTTTAATAGGGCGGCGTGACCTTGGCCTGGCACCCGAGGAGCGCACCGGATTTGAAATGATCATGCTGCGTATGCTGGCCTTCAACCCGCAGGCCGTTGATGAAACCGCGGCCAGTACAACTGCACCACGTTCAAACAAGAAGAAACCGGTTGCTGTGATCGAGGCTAAACCAGCCAAAGAGGTGCAGGCAGAAAAACGCGAAGGTAAAAGTACACCGGCTGCCAAATCTCCACCGGAAGACTGGTCATCGATAGTTGCGGCCATGGGACTAAAGGGTATCGCCCGGCAACTTGCCAGTAACTCGGTATTGGCAGAACTAAACGATCAACGCGCGGTATTGCATCTTGACCCCTCGCACGCGAAGTTACTGACCGATAAGCCAAAGCAGCACCTGGAAGAAGGTTTGCGTGATTATTTAAAGACAACACGTCTTCGCGTCGAAATCAAAGCGCAGGAGGACGATCGGGATACACCGGCGCAATCGGCAGCACGTACCCGGGACAAGCGTCAACAGGCAGCGGTGGACGCGATTGAGCAAGATGAGAATGTACAGGCCTTGGAAGAGATGTTTGATGCCACCGTACAGGTCGATGCGATTCAGCCACGGGATGATTAATCGCGCTGTTGATGGCAACACAACACACTGAATATACTTTACGAAACAGGAGTTAAATGCGATGAAAGGCGGTTTAGGCAATCTGATGAAGCAAGCCCAGCAAATGCAGGCGAACATGCAGAAGCTGCAGGAAGAAATTGCCAAAACGGAGGTCACGGGCGAGTCCGGTGGCGGCATGATCAAGGTGGTGATGTTTGGCAATCACCAGATCAAGCGTATTGAGATTGATGATTCGGTGATCTCGGACGACAAGGAAATGCTGGAAGACCTGATTGCTGCAGCAGTCAATGATGCCGCGCAAAAAGTTGAAGACATGCTGAAGGAGAAGTCCTCAGGTATGCTGGGTGGCATGGGTTTGCCACCCGGTATGAACTTGCCGTTTTAGGTGTTGCATGTCAGGTGGGTTGATTAATCGCCTGATTGAAGCATTGCGCTGTTTGCCGGGCGTGGGTCCAAAATCCGCGCAGCGCATGGCGTTTCATGTGCTGGAGCATGATCGCGGAGGTGCTACGCATCTTGCGAAAACACTTTTGGAAGCGGTTGATACGATTGGGCGTTGCAGTCAGTGCCGTACGCTAACAGAACTAAAGACCTGTGCTCTGTGTGCCAGCGATCGCCGTGAACAAAACCTGTTGTGTATCGTTGAAACGCCGGCCGATGTACTGGCAATTGAAAATGCGACCGATTATCGCGGTCTTTATTTTGTATTACTCGGACGGCTCTCGCCGATCGATGGTATAGGACCCAAGGAACTTGGCCTGGACCAGTTGGCAGTGCGTCTGGATAACGGCGCAATCGATGAAGTCATTTTAGCCACCAACCCGACCGT
>BTQO01000146.1:0-3877 GCA_036985915.1 Gammaproteobacteria bacterium
GTGATCTTTTCCACGCTTTTAGGATGAACCGGGTGTGCGCGATAACATCGCCAGTTAAGTTTTTTGTACGCGTTTGAGTATTTTATCCAATGCGCGTGTGCTTAATAGTCGTTTTAGAATTCCAAACAGATAGGTTGGAACCGTCACGTAATAGCGCGCCTTTGGTCGTTTGCTTTCGAGTGCATGCACCAGCTTGCTGACAACCGCTTCGGCGGTAGCGTGAACGGTACCGCAGGTCCTTCAAGCTCTAGCCGCTTGAGCATGCCGGTATAGCACACCTGATGTACACTGCCAGTCTGATCGATGTAGCGTTTGAATGCGGCCAGTGAATTGGCCCGAAACCGGGACAGGATCGGGCCGGGTTCGATCAGGCTTACATGAATATTGCTGCCCATAAGCTCCAGGCGCAGTGTATCGGTCAGGCCCTCAAGGGCATATTTACTGGCATTGTAGGCACCCCGGTATGGCAGACTGACCAGCCCCAGAACCGAGCTGTTCTGGACGATGCGACCATGACCCTGCTGGCGCATCACGGGGATAATCAGGTTGGTGAGTTCCAGCCAGCCGAACAGGTTGGTCTCGAACTGGGCGCGCAGTGCATCCCGGCTTAAGTCCTCAACGGCACCGGGCAGACCAAATGCACCATTGTTGAACAGTGCGTCAAGATATCCGCCGGTGTTCAACAAAACCGAGTCGACTGCTGATCGGATGGAGTGCGAATCGTCCAGATCCAGCTGGATTGCTTCGAATCCTTCCTCTTTGAGCGTGGCCACATCGTGTTGTCTTCGTGCTGAGGCAAATACCCGCCAGCCGCGTAGCGTTAGCAGACGCGCTGCTGTAAGACCGATACCGCTGGAACAGCCTGTGATCAAGATAGACCGGGCTTTAGCCGTACGATGTGTCCTTGAATTTTGCTCGCGCATCTCCATTTCCCTACAATACTGTAATTGATTGCGGCTGGGCACCGCGGAAATTTACAAGAGGTTCAATAAGATGCCTATCTATGAGTACCAATGCCATGGTTGTGGCCACCATCTGGAGGTCATGCAGAAGCTATCAGATACACCGCTGAGAAAGTGCCCTGTCTGCGGTAAAATGAAGTTGCGCAAGCAGATATCCGCTGCCGTATTCAGGCTTAAGGGTGGTGGTTGGTATGAAACCGATTTCAAGACCGGTGGCAAAAAGAATGTGCATAAGGCTGATAATGAGAAGGCCTCTGCTTCCAAGAAGCCGGCACGTGGTGCCGACGCATGTCCGTCCAGCAGCGACTGAACGATTGTATAAAAAGTAAATCGGGCGGGTGAGGGATTCTCACCCGCCTTATTTTTTCTGTATTTGGGTAAATCATTATGCGTAGCCACTACTGCGGCGAAGTCAACGAAACACTGATCGACCAGGAAGTTCAGATCGTCGGCTGGGCACACCGTCGTCGTGACCATGGCGGGGTCATTTTTATCGATTTACGCGATCATACCGGCTTGCTTCAGATTGTTATTGATCCGGACAGGCCGGATGCCTTCACGCGCGCGGAAACAGTGCGTAATGAATTTGTGCTACAGGCGCGTGGCCGGGTGCGCCCTCGTCCAGAAGGTACTGAAAACGTCAAGTTGGCAACGGGTCTTGTGGAAGTCTTCTGCGAAGACCTGGTTATTCTGAATAGCGCAGAAACACCGCCCTTCCAGCAGGATGATGAGGATATCGGTGAAGAGATTAGGTTGCGTTACCGGTATATCGACCTAAGAAGACCACTGATGCAGCAAAGACTCAGGTTACGCGCAAAAGTGCAAAGCAACCTGCGCCGCTTTCTTGACGATCACAACTTCCTGGATATTGAAACGCCAATATTGACCAAGGCAACACCGGAGGGTGCGCGCGACTACCTTGTGCCCAGCAGAACGCATGCAGGTAGTTTCTTTGCCTTGCCGCAATCGCCGCAATTGTTCAAGCAACTGTTAATGATGAGCGGTATGGATCGTTACTACCAGATTGCACGCTGTTTCCGCGATGAGGATCTGCGTGCAGACCGGCAGCCCGAGTTTACCCAGCTGGATATTGAAACTTCATTCATGGATGAAGACGCCATCATGATGCTCATGGAAGAGATGATTGCCCGGTTGTTTGAAGAGACGATGGGTGTGTCGCTCGTAAGGCCATTTCCGCGTATCTCATATGCCGAGAGCATGCGCCGGTATGGTTCTGACAAGCCGGATTTACGTATCCCGCTAGAGTTCACAGAGCTCACAGAGATGATGAAGGATGTGGTGTTCAAGGTGTTTTCAGGTCCGGCTAATGACCCGCATGGCCGTGTCGTGGCACTCAAAATACCGGGCGGTGCAACACTTACAAGAAAGGAAATTGATGGTTACACAGCCCTGGTTGGCAAGCACGGCGCCAAAGGCCTGGCCTGGATCAAGGTGAACGATCCCGGTGCCGGTCGCGATGGTCTTCAATCACCAATCCTGAAATTTCTGCCCGATGAGGTCATTGACAACATGTTGCGACTTACAGTGGCAACGACAGGCGATATGCTCTTTTTCGGGTCAGGTAATGTTCGAATCGTCAATGAATCACTAGGCGTACTCAGGCTCCAGATTGGTCACGATCGTGGCCTGGTTGAGGAAGGCTGGCGGCCGTTGTGGGTTGTCGACTTCCCGATGTTTGACTGGGACGATCGTGAGAACCGGTGGGTTGCGCTGCATCATCCGTTTACTGGCCCACAGGCCGAAACACCCGAGGCGTTAACCGAAGACCCGGCCGGTGTGCTCTCGCGTGCGTACGATATGGTGCTCAATGGCAGTGAAATCGGGGGCGGTTCCGTTCGTATTCATAGTGCTGCCATGCAGCAAGCAGTTTTTCGTTTACTGCAAATCTCCGAGCGCGAGGCGCAAGACAAGTTTGGGTTTCTGTTGGATGCGCTGAAATATGGCTGCCCGCCTCATGGCGGAATTGCCTTCGGGCTCGATCGTATTGTCATGCTCATGGCTGGCGCATCTTCCATCCGTGATGTCATGGCCTTTCCCAAGACGCAGACTGCGGCCTGCTTATTAACGCAAGCGCCTTCAGTCGTTGAAAACACACAATTACGCGAACTCGGTCTTAAGTTGCGCAAAGATCCTGCGAACAAACAGGAATCAAACGAGGAATAGTATAAAAGGGGATGCGGGGGAGGTCTTGGCAACGTTTAAGCGACCCGAATCCGTTCTGATTATCGTCCACAGTGATGATGCGCAGATCCTGATATTACGGCGCAGGCACCCACCTGATCTCTGGCAGTCAGTGACCGGGAGCCTTAAGTGGGATGAATTGCCACGTGAGGCAGCCGTTCGTGAACTCGAGGAGGAAACCGGCTTTATTCTCAGGAGCCTATCGAATACCGTTGGTTACCCGTCAGCGAGGCCGTGTAGTTTGCCAACTCCTGGTCCAATCGGAATGCGATCAAGCATCTGTTAAAGGATGATGACCCTTAAGCCGAATCGGGACAGGGTTGTGCTGGTGCATGGTATCTGGATGCCGGGCTGGGTGATGTGTCCACTGGCGGGCCGACTCAAGCAGGCCGGGTACCGAACCGACTGCTACGCTTACCCAAGCAGACGGCTGAGTGTCAGGGAAAATGCCACAAGACTAGCGCGTTATTTAACCGGGTTGCCGGCATCCAAAAATGTGCACCTGGTTGGTCATAGTCTGGGTGGCAGAGTGATTCTGCGCATGCTGCACGAATACCCAAACCATGCTCCGGGCAGGATTGTCTTACTGGGATCACCTGTCAGGGGAAGTTCCGTAGCATGCTATTTAGCTGAGCGATCGGCCGGTCGATGGCTGCTGGGTAAAAGTTGCGATGACGGGCTGTTGTCCGAACAGTCATCCGGATTTGGCAATC
>BTQO01000147.1:0-3842 GCA_036985915.1 Gammaproteobacteria bacterium
GAGGGTGTCGAACCTGAACTCATCATTATTCATAACATAAGCCTGCCGCCGGGTGAATTCGATAATCCATATATTGACGATCTGTTTACAAATTCGCTTGATCCTGAAATTCATCCCTATTTTGCCGAAATTGCGGATCTACGGGTATCGGCACACCTGTTAATCAACAGGGATGGCCACGTTGTGCAATATGTACCATTCACCAGACGCGCGTGGCACGCAGGCAAATCACACCATCGGGGTCGGGAATGTTGTAATGATTTTTCGATAGGTATAGAACTGGAAGGCGGCGACGAGATACCTTATACCGCGCAACAATATACAACGCTCATTCATATCATCATCAGCCTGATCGAAACCTATCCCGCGATTGGTATCAATGACATTGTTGGTCATTGTGATGTTGCGCCTGGGCGCAAAACAGATCCCGGTCCTGTTTTCAACTGGAAACACCTTCGTTCTGAGTTGGAAAAACACCTGCCACGCCGAACTTGCACATAAAATTCATTCAATACGCTGCAACCCAATCCTTTAATTAAACGCCAGGGAAGCTCTGATTTATTCAGAGCCTCCCTGGCGATCTGATGAATATTGACGTACTACGACATGGCGAGCCAGTTGGTGGCCAACGCTATCACGGACAAAGGACGACCCATTGGCTGATAAAAGATGATCTCGATCGCCATCGATGGTACACGCGACGTACAGTTCAATCTTTAAAGAGAATTTAGTCTGCCTCAAATCCGTCTAATGCTTGCAGAAGTTCTTCCGCCGTCTGAAAGCGGTCTTCCGGTTTTTTCGCCATCAGCTTGTTCACCAGAGGTTGAATATATGAATACTTGTCGGGTAGTTTTGGTACCTCCGAATGTACGTGCTTGTAGAAGAGCGCCATTGGATTATCAGCCCTGAAAGGGCGTTTACCGGTTAACATCTCATATATAATGATGCCACACGTATAGATATCCGAGCGCTTGTCAACTTCTTTGCCACGAGCCTGCTCAGGGCTGACATACGAAGGCGTGCCATATACTTCACCGTGCCGGGTAAGTTGCATTGATTCATCGCTTACCCGGGCAAGGCCAAAGTCCACTATGGCAAGTCGTTCATCTTTTCTAAACATCACATTACCGGGTTTTAAATCACGATGGATGATGCCCGCTTGATGTACCGGTGCCAAACCCTTGACCATTTGTGTCAGGTAATCAATGGCCTTTTTTCCATTCACACCAGACCGAATGCGCACGGCAAGGTCACCGGAGGGGAAATACTCCATAATGATATAGGCGCTCTTGTCTGAAAAGGTTTGATCGTAAATCTTTACAACGTGTGCTGAATCAATCGTTGACAATATATTGAACTCGCGAATAAACCTTTCGATCATTCGCTCGTCTTCTATAAGGTCGGTACGCATCGACTTGATAGCAACATATTTACCATCATCTTCATCTTCTGCCAAAAAAACACGTGACATCCCGCCGTGACCCAGTTCTTTTATAAGCCGGTAACCTTTCAGCGCCTCGAGGCGTTCGGGTGGCAATTCAAACGAGCCCGACGATGGACTAAACGGTGCCTTCCTGGATTTATTGCCATCCTTGGAACCAAGCTCCGCCCTGCGCATCAAGGTGGAAAGCGCGCCGTTCAGCCTGGTTGCAGTTAGCTCTTCCAGAATCAGATGCATCACCAGATTCTCATCGTCCTTGTGCTCTTCACCGAGCACGATAACCGGAACGCCAGATGTCTTGGCCGGCACTTCACTCGAAGTCTCCTGGTCAATGATGACAGCATCGAACCTGGCAGGATCATCGGTGTCTTCAAAGGCAGACCTTTCTTCTACCTCGGCATCGTGCCAACCAATCGCCAGGTACTGGCTGATCAGTAATTGCACTTCATCCGATGGATGTACGATTAAAAAGTGTTTGGCCATGAGTTATACGCCGGGCCAGTTTTCATCCAGTATGTATATCAACTCACTCGCAGTCTGGCAACGGTCCTTGGGCCGTTTGGCCAAAAGCCTGCCCAACAACGGTTGATAAATTGTAAACCGGTCGGGCAGCTGTGGGATGTCTGCACGAATGTGCTGATAAAAAATATCTCTTGGATCCCTGCCACTATACAGTTTATCGCCAACCAGCATTTCATAAAAGATCGCACCAGCGCTGTAAATATCCGAACGTTCATCAAACGGTGCGCCCATTGCACGCTCCGGGCTTATATAAGCGGGTGTTCCGAATACCTGCCCTATTCTTGTGAGTTCACTGTCTGTATCCAGTTCCTTGGCAACACCAAAATCTACCAATACAAGATCGCCATTACTCCGCAACATTAAATTGGCTGGCTTTAGGTCCCGATGGATAATACCGGCTGCATGCACTACTTCAAGTGCTTCACCAATCTGCCTTAGATAATGAATCGCTTCATTCGGCGTTAAACCCGCTTCCATCTTTTTTTCCAGATCACCACCCGGAAAATATTCCGTGACAATATAGGCTTGCGTGTCGGTCAGTTTATGTGCGTAGATAGCAACCACGCGCGGGTGGTTTATACTCCTCAACAACTTGTATTCCAGAATAAATCGTTCTAGCAATGTTGGATCATGGACCTTGCTGATATCCAAAACCTTGACAGCAGCCAGATCATCATGTGCTTCACTACGAGCCAGATATACACGCGACATCCCGCCTTCTCCAATCTTTTCCAGGACTGGATAGCCGGGAATATTGGGCCAAAGCGTATCCTGGGTGACCAGTGCCGTATCCTCTGGTTCAGGGTGCGCCGGTTCAACCTGTATTGGTTCAGGTACCATCGGTTTGGGTTCTGATGCTGCTTCTGGTGACGCCATCAGATCAGCCAGGGCATACTTGATTGATTCCGCATCGTGCATGACCATACTCATCACCCTGGTACTATCCTGTTTGGACAGCTGGTCTACATTACGCGAGGTCAACAGGATCACTTCCGGCGGCTGATCACTTTTGTGAATAGCTCGTATCAACTTAGCCGCATGTTTTCCCAATGCCCGCTTGGCCAGCAAAACAAACTGATATACGTGCCAGGGAAAATCCTCCTTCAGCATAGCCTTGCTTAGGGTGTCATATTCCTCCAGGCTCATCTCCGGGTACTCAGACGCGAGCATTACTCGTAGTTGCCTACGGAGTTTCCTGTCTGGATCAATAATAAGCAAACGCAAAACCATGTGTTTTCAATCTGAATCAGGTTAGTGTATCAATATACCTCAGGAACCCTTGAACAGGTTATCGGCTACGTTTGATTACGATCACCATACACACATATAAGCCAGAAAAACTTGCGGTTTGAAACAGCCGGATTTGTATTTTTGTCATGCATAAGTCTGTCACCTGCGTTTGCCGGCGATGATCTTGTGCTTTCAGATATCAAGGGCAACAAAAAATCAATCGATCAGTTTATTGGGCATGGTAAATGGGTAGCACTTAAATGTATGGGGGCCGTGTTGCCCGTTTTGTGTCGAAGAAATGCCGGAGCGGTTCATATTCCATGATGAACGCACTCAATATGAGGCCATAGTTGTTGGTCTGGCAATTGATTTCCCAAGCTTCAGGTATGCAAAAAAATATGGGCTAAGGGCCTTTATGGATGACACCCTGGCCAACTTCCCGGTGTTGTCAGGTAACGCCAAAATTGCCAGGCAAATAACAAGGCGCGCATTATTGCGCTGCGCCTTCAACCTACTTATACAGCCCTGACGGACGTCTGGTCGCCATACAGGTGGGTGCGAACTGCTGGAACACTTTATCGTTAACTACACTAAATGCTGCTTGCAGCCCTGCATTTAACTAAGTGTTACTTCGAGAAGATGCGCGACA
>BTQO01000148.1:0-3804 GCA_036985915.1 Gammaproteobacteria bacterium
CTCAATCCCACCCAGCTTGCCATAGCCGATAATGACAAACTGTGCGTCTCGAAGCTCATGGTTTACCCGGTACCGCGGTCTGCCATAACGCGTACTAAGCGAATCGAGACTCAACTTCAGGACGTATTCCAATATGACCTCAGCCAAAGCGGTTAAATGATCGCTGACCACCATCAGGGGATACGCCCTGGTAATATCGGATGCGGCGACCTTCAGGGTATGGGCATGCTTAAAATACCTGAGAATATCCATCTGACGTTCAACGTCATCGCAAGCTACACGCCGCAACAGCACATTAAGTTCTTCATCGAGCATGCCTCGGTCCAATGGCTGATACAAAGCGCGTTGGTCAAGCATTTCATCCAGCAACACCGGATAACGGGAGACATACTCAGCAATCCAGGCGCTCGCAGTAACCAAAGCAGCCAGCTGGGTTAACGCCGTTGGGTTTTCGTATAACAACGCAATATAAGTACTGCGACGCGTTACCACCTCAATAACATGCAATAACCTTTCTAAACACGCATCAGGTAGCTTGGCGTTCCCTGCCTCAGCAATAAGGCGCGGCATAAGACGGTCAAGCCGCCTGCGTGCTTCCTCGCTCATTGAAATAACGGCACGGCTGCTACGAAATGTTTCAATCTGCTGATAGACCGAACTCGTTTGCGAATACCCTGATGCGGTTAGCAGATCATGCGAAACCCCTGCATCGAGTGATTGGTCCCATACACCGGCAAGGTTGCCGGCGTACCCGGATACAGGCGTTGCAAATACGTGCTGAAAATGCAACTGAACAGATGCACGGTGCTGGGCAAGCACCGCACTATAGGATTGCCAGCCATCAAATCCCATTGCCATTGCGAGCGATGTTCGGCCGGCCTGATCAACAGGCAGTTGGTGCACTTGTTGATCAGCTTGCATCTGTAACCGGTTTTCCGTGCGTCGCAAAAACCGGTAGGCATCTGTCAGCTCCCGAACGATATGTTCACTCAAGTGCCCTGCCGTCGCCAAAGCTGTCAAGGCGGCCATGGTCGGCCGCAGTCGTAAGGCAGGCTCACGACCACCGCGCGCCAGCTGCAGACTTTGCACAATAAACTCGATCTCACGGATGCCGCCGGGTCCAAGTTTGATATTGTCAGTCAGATCGCGTTGTGCAACTTCCCGCTCGATCATCTGCTTGAGGTCACGCAAGGACTCGATGACACCATAATCCAGATAGCGTCGATACATAAAAGGTGTTAATCGTTCCAGCAATAACGACCCTGCCTTGAAATCGCCTGCAATCGGCCTGGCCTTGATCATGGCGTAACGCTCCCACTCACGCCCGTGCGTTTCGTAGTAACGCTCCATGGCATCAATACTCAATACCAGTGCGCCGCTTTTACCAAATGGACGCAAGCGAAGATCGGTACGAAATACAAACCCATCTACGGTCTGCTCGGACAACACGGCAATCAACCGCTGTGCCAGGCGAATATAATACGTATTATTCTCAAGTGGTTTATCGCCGTCGGTAGTGCCATCCCCTGGATGGGCCAGAATAAAATCAATATCGGATGAGAAGTTGAGTTCACCGCCGCCCAGCTTGCCCATGGCCAACACCACCAACTGTTGACGGTCTCCATGCTTGTCACGTGGCACGCCATACAGTTCACCCAGGCGCTGCTCAAGAACATCGAGTGCGCACCGGACACATGCCTCTGCCAATGCAGACAACTCACCCAATATCGCATCGATATCCGCCCGGTTACTAAGATCCCGCCAGGCGATCCTGAACATTTCGCGTTGTCGAAACTGACGAAGAACACGTTTTAGCACATCCTCGTCAGTGACTGCCTGCAACTTTGCCGCGAGCGCAGTTACATACTGGTTTGTATCACGGGCAAGATCCAGTTGACCGGTTTTTTGCCAATGAATAACCAGTTCCGGATAACTGATACACACTCGAGCTGCAAAGACGCTGGCCGCGAAGACCTGTGCCATTTCGATTTCAAAACCAGGATCTGAGATGGGTACAAGGGCGGACTGTTTGACAGCCTCCTGGTAGGCCTGAAGATCCTGCTCGACACGTGTCCGCAAACTGTCTTCGGCAATGTGTTCAAGATAATGTTCGACAGGGTCGGTCACGATCACTGTTCAGTTGAAGGTGTTATCGCAACCCGGCCTTTGACGATAGTACGTCGCGCAATACGCCGCCAGATCCACTTGGCTCTGCTGTTTAGCCTTTTAATATCGAAATAGATCAGAAAGAATCGTAAACGGTCGGTTCTTGACCAATCCTGAGAATGCCTGTTCAGGGTGTATAAATCCCGCAAGGCCGCAAGCCATCTAAATGGTCTGCGTTTAACCTTTTCAAGATCGATAATCCTGCATTCATAACCATCGGAGGTTTCCGTTGGCCGCAAAAAAATATGTTTTGGATAAAAACAATTATGCTGCAACCGTGCTGCGTGCATTCGCTGCATGACAAGCGCGATGGCATGCATTGTTTTAATCCGTTCAGCACGGTCTGGCCAGCCGGTTCGCTGCCATTCGTCTACCAGCGTCTCAAGCGATTGAAACCCGCTTAATGCAACTGTAATTAAAATAGCCCTGAGTTCATTCCCGTCACAGCGCTGACCGAAGTAAACGGGCTCCAAGGCAGGGATGTTGTGCTGTCTGAATCGCAGTATGTTGCGCATCTCGCGGGCAAATGTAGGAATACCGCGCATAGGGTGCAACAGTGTCTTTGTAATATGGTTTTGTTGTCGCTTCAGGATAAGTTGCGCCTTTGCGCCACTCGGCAAAGACAACACCAGCGGTGAAACACCACTCCAGCCGCCGCGGCGCTCGTTAGGTTTCTCGATCCATGGGATATCAAGTGTCCAGAGCGCCTCGAAACCGTTCAGTTGATTTGCAGCCAGGGTGTCACGCCAGTGAGCTGCTAAATAATCGCGCATAACAGACTCAAACCACGCTTAGGCATCAAGTGCGCTTTTCAAGAACATAAACTGCCCACATCGAATACCCGGGAATAAGATTCAGACGGTCGCGAATCACAAGCCCGGCTGACAGGCACTCTTGCTTGAATTGCACGGCAGGTAATAGAAAACGGTTTTGATACTGATGTGCTGACCTGTTACGTTCCCGATAACTACGGCGCCATGCCTTTAAATTACCGTCAACCCACAACGACACAATGACCGAATTGGCTGCCACGCGCGCGAACTCCTTTAGTATCGCAACCCGGTGCGCCTCATCGCCAATATGGTGCAATAAACGCATGGAGAATACACATTCAACAGAGCTATCCGGTTTTGGTATTTCAAACGCTGAACAGGTAAAGGCCTCAATGCGCCCGGCAAGTGTGCGTGACCGCAATGACAACCCGGTCTCAACCATGTCCTCGCTCAAATCGGCGGCATAGATTTTCCTGTCAGGATCCTGTGCAAGCGTTTCCCAGAACCGGCCGGTCCCACAGGGCAGATCCAGCACCGATTGAGGATTACCGGCACACTTCAATGCAGCGCGCGCAATCGCCTGTTCCCGGGTGTTGGATAACCTGCGCCAAAATCCCCGTTGGTGTTTTTCGAAATATCGTCGTGCATGCTCAGCCGTGTATTTCCGGGAAAATTCCAGATCGGGCGCCTGATTTGATTGATCACCTGCTGACATTGACCTCAACTCCTATTAACCAGCCAACAATGCCCTACACGCTCATCCGTACATGTAATCGAGTGTTCGGGATAACTCATCGTACATCAATGCAATCTAATCCTGCCCTAAGGAAGGTCTGATTAATTCAGATCTTCCTACGGCACAGGG
>BTQO01000149.1:0-3750 GCA_036985915.1 Gammaproteobacteria bacterium
GCCTGTAGCGCGTTAAAAAAGCATGGTTTTGAACGTGTTCACAACATGGCGGGCGGGATGCTGGCCTGGAGTAATGCCAATCTGCCTGTCACGAAAAAATGAATCTTGACCCCACTATTTTTGCTTACATTCGATTTAAGCAACCACAAATATAATCATGAGCGAACAACAACCAAACAGCGAAGCACCGACTACAGAAGCCAATAACGCAGAAGCTCCCGGGACTCAAGGCAATACAGAAGGCCCATTATTTGCCGTGCAGCGCGTCTATTTGAAGGATGTCTCGTTCGAGTCTCCCGGCTCACCTCACGTATTCCAGAAAGAGTGGCGCCCCGATGTGGATGTTCAGATCAACAATGGAATTGAAGAGATGGAAGAAGGTGTGTACGAGGTGTATATGAAAATCACCGTTGAGGCGCAAATGGATAATAAGCCGGTATTCCTGGTCGAGGTGGTGCAGGCTGGTATCTTTACGTTTCAGGGGTTCGAAGAAAAAAAAATGGAACATATCCGGAGCACCTTGTGTCCGTCGATTCTTTATCCCTATGCGCGTGAAGCCATTACTGACCTCGTGACCAAAGGCAGTTTCCCGCAATTTCTGCTCGCCCCAGTGAATTTCGATTATGTGTTCCGCAGCAGTAAAAAAAGTGCATCTGATCAGGAGCAATCCGGATTGATAGGTTGACGGCAATATCGTTTATTCGTTGTTGCGATGGGCGCGTCTGATCACCCCATTGCGGTCTTGGGTGCCGGTGCATGGGGCACCGCATTGGCAATCCTGTCGGCCCGCCTGGGCAATGAAACCCTGCTCTGGGAACGCAATAAGGCCGTTGCGGTAATACTCGGTTCAGACCGGATCAACAATCGTTATCTGCCAGACGTTGTTTTTCCTTCGGCGCTTACCGTCACCGATGATCTGGAATACTGTATTAAGACGGCATCCCAGGTCCTGGTGGCGATTCCAAGCATTGGTTTTGTGCAATTGATTGAGCGGCTAAAGCCGCTGCTTAGCCAAGCGCAAGGCATTGCCTGGGCCACCAAGGGGCTGGAACATGGCCAGGGACGGTTACTCAATGAGGTTGTTGCACAGACGCTGGGTGCAGACTTTCCGGCCGCCGTGCTTTCCGGGCCGAGTTTTGCACTTGAGGTAGCGCGGGATAACCCGACCGCAGTTACCCTGGCTGCCAATGATGAGGCCTTGGCCAGCCGTTGGGTTGAACGCTTGCACAGTGAATTTTTCCGCATCTATACCAGCCATGACCTGCCGGGGGTGTGCCTGGGGGGTGCCTATAAGAATGTGCTGGCCATCGCCGCAGGGATCAGCGATGGTTTGGCATTTGGTCATAATGCGAGGGCTGCACTGATTACCCGTGGGTTGGCGGAAATGATGCGGCTGGGGCTGAAAATGGGTGGCCGTGCTGAAACGTTTATGGGCCTGGCCGGGCTGGGTGACCTGGTGTTGACCTGCACTGGTGATTTATCGCGCAACCGCAGGTTGGGCATAAAACTGGCCGAGGGGATGCCTTTGGATAAGGCAACCGAGTCGATTGGTCAGGTCACAGAGGGTGTTGATACGGCCCGAGTGCTCGCAGAACTGGGCCGTGGATACCATGAAGAGTTGCCCATTGCAGACCAGGTATACCAGGTCTTGTTTGAGAAAGTCAGCCCGCGTGCTGCGGTTCATGCGCTTATGTCGCGTGAACTAAGAACAGAAGACTGATACGCAGGGGGGTAATTAGTGTTATTGACCACCTGGAAAATCCTGCTGACGCCAAGCTTCGTAGACGACGACCGAAACCGTGTTGGAAAGGTTCAGGCTGCGCTGATTGCTGCGCATAGGCAAGCGAAGGATGCGCTCAGATGGCAACTCGTCAAGCAAGTTAATCGGCAGGCCCTTTGTTTCAGGCCCGAACAGTAATGCATCATCCGCCTGATACCGGTGTTTTGAATAGTGTCGCAGGCCACGCGTTGAAAAGGCCAGAAGATGCGCTGCCGGGTTGGCTTTTTGGAATGCAGTCAGATGGTCATATTGGCGAACATCGACCCATTCGTGATAATCCAGACCGGCACGGCGTAATTTGGCCTCGTCGAGTTCGAACCCTAATGGGTGTATCAAATGCAGTATGCAGCCGGTATTGGCGCACAGGCGTATGATATTACCGGTGTTGGGCGGAATTTGCGGTTGGAACAGAACTACATTAAACATGACACTTCATGGCACACGCTGAAAAGAGTCCGGCATTAGGTGTTGAGTTTTGTGGCCTTAAGCTGAATTCGCCCCTGGTGCTTTTGTCGGGGTGCGTTGGGTTTGGTGAAGAGTATACCCGTGTGGCGGGTTACTCCAATGCGGATGCCGGCGCGATCTGCCTGAAGGGCACGACGCTTAAACCCCGACTGGGCAATCCAGCGCACCGTGTGTTTGAGACGCCGATGGGGATGCTCAACGCGATCGGATTGCAAAATCCCGGTGTTGACCATGTAGTAAAGCATATTCTGCCGAGGCTGGATTTTAACGAGACCCGCTATTTTGCCAATGTTTCCGGTTCCACAGTGGAAGAGTATCGTGAAGTCACGGCACGGTTTGATGATTCGCCCATTGATGCGATCGAAATCAATATCTCCTGCCCGAATGTCAGTGAAGGCGGCGTGGTTTTCGGCAACGATCCGGCCATGTCGGCACGCGTGGTCGAAACCTGCCGCGCGGTAACCCGTAAACCGATCATCACCAAGCTGTCACCCAACCAGACCGATATCGTTGACAACGCCAAGCGGTGTATTGATGCAGGCACGAATGCACTGGCCGTGATCAATACCCTGATGGGCATGGCCATTGAGGTGGAAAGCCGGAAACCCGTGCTCGGCAACGTCCAGGGGGGTTTGTCAGGGCCTGCGATCAAACCGATTGCGCTGCACAAGGTGTACCAGGTGCACCAGGCAGCGTACAAGGCAGGTATCCCAATCATTGGTCAGGGTGGCATCGTCTCGGCACAGGATGCCCTGGAGTTTCTGATTGCCGGGGCCAGCCTGATCGGTATCGGAACAGCGTTGTTCTATGATCCGCTGGCCTGCGCCAAGATCAATGCCGGCCTGGGCGCGTACCTGGCAAAACGGCACATTCAGCACATCTCCGAGGTGAGTGGCAGCGTGTCCATTTCGGACAGTCATCCAGAGGTTGGGGGCTAGGCGGAAATCGTTAAAATACCTGCTAGAATTCAAGAAATTCTATTGACAACATGGGGTTAGTCTGGAAAGCTAGAAAGTAATATAAGGAATATCGATAACTTACGAATTATTTACGGTTAACACTGGTTGGCTAAGGGCTGACCGTGGCCGATCGGCGGTGAGTGCGAGTAAAGCGAATATGATCACGATACCTTGGTTGGGCAAAGGCAAACGCCAATCCGGATTGGCCGGGGTTGCGATCCATGCCGACGGTGTGGCCCTGGCGCAGGTTCAGCGTGAGAAAGGCCGCAAGCCGGAACTGAAGGTGTGTGAGTTCGTTGAATGTACGGACACGCAGGAGTTGCGGAAAATACTGCGTGACCTGGTCAGGCGGCATGAACTTGAGCATTCAGTATTGAATACTGTGATGGCGCCCAAGGATTACAGTCTGTTGCAGGTTGAGGCGCCCGATGTGCCGGCAGAAGAATTACGCGCCGCCGTTCGATGGCGCATCAAGGACTTAATCGACTTTCATATTGATGATGCCGCCATCGATGTCTTTGAACTGGCCGGTCCCGAGCGCGGTGG
>BTQO01000150.1:0-3724 GCA_036985915.1 Gammaproteobacteria bacterium
TTATGTTTGAGACCACATTAGCCGATGGCCGGCACTTGCCACTGTCGGTGCGCCATCTGATCTATACGGCCGGCAGGGGCAATGAGGTGTTGCAAGGCATGATCAGTGAATCGTTCGCCACACAACGGAGGCCGTTGCGCATGGTGATGGTGAAAGGCGACCTGCCCGAAGTCTTTGGTCATGCCATCCAGGCAAGCAGCTTGCCGCGCATAACGGTGACCAGCCATTATGGCCAAGGTGGGGAGCGGGTCTGGTATATCGGCGGCCAAATCGCGGAGGATGGCATCGAGCGCAGTGACCAGGATCAGTGCGATGCTGCACGGCAAGAGCTTAAATCCCTGATGCCGGGCCTTAATGTAACAAAGCTTCAGTTCGCAAGCTTTTTAATCGATCGGGCAGAACCTAAACAGGCCGCTGGTGCGCGCCCAAGCAAACCCATGCTGAAAAGACAGGGCCGGATTATTGCTGCCTGGCCCGTAAAGCTTGCCTTTGCGCCGCTTTTGGCCGATCAGGTGATTGAGCAGCTTGATCCACCAAAGGGCGAGGTCGTGGTCTTGCCCGATGATTTACCACGACCGGACATCAAGGCCCCGCCCTGGTGCGAGGTACAACAATGGAATTAAGACCACTGGGCAACACCGGCCTGAATGTCAGTGTGCTGGGGTTGGGTACGGTGAAATTTGGCCGCAATACCGGTGTGAACTACCCGCAGGGATTTACGCTGCCGGATGATCGTGCAGTGCTTGGTCTGCTCGAGCTGTGCCGTGAGTTGGGCATTAATCTGCTTGATACCGCACCCGCCTATGGCACCAGCGAGGCGCGCATCGGGCAATTGCTGACGCATCGGGAAGACTGGGTGTTGGCCAGCAAAGTGGGCGAGTCTTATGAACACGGCGTGTCGAGGTACGACTATTCTGCTGCCAGTACCCGCGCCAGTGTTGAGCGTAGTCTCAAACGCTTGCGAACGGATTGGCTGGACATGGTGTTGATTCATTCTGACGGGAATGATGAACATATCCTGCGTGATGAAGACGTATTGGAAGAATTGTTAAACCTTAAACAAGCAGGACTGATTCGCGCAGTGGGCATGTCTACGAAGACGGTGCGTGGCGGATTGCTGGCCGTGGAACAATGTGATGTTGTTATGGCGACCTGGCATCTGGGCTACCATGATGAGTTACCCGTGCTAGAAGCTGCGGCCGCCAAAAATAAAGGCGTGCTGATCAAGAAGGCACTGGCCAGCGGCCATCTGGCGACCGATAAGGCAGGCAAAGATTCTCTCACCCCGGCGATTGCGGCAGTGCTCGATCAACCGGGCGTGAGCAGCATTATTGTGGGTACGATCAATCCGCAGCATTTGCGGCACAACGCCGCTGTGTTTAACACGGTGCTCGAAGGATCGGCCCAAACATCATGAGCCGTGCGTTATATACGCTGCTGTTGGTGTTGTATGTGCCCTGGATTCTGATCAAGCTCATTCGGCGTGGATTTCGTGACCACAGTTATTGGCAGCGTTGGGGCGAGCGTTTCGGTTTTTATTCGGTCAAACCATTGTCGGGCGGTGTATGGCTGCATGCGGTTTCAGTCGGTGAAGTCCAGGCGGCCTTGCCGCTGATTGATCAACTGCGCAATGACTACCCACAGATGCCATTAGTGGTCACCACCATGACGCCCACAGGATCGGCGCGTGTACGGGCGGTGTATGATCAATCGTTGGCACATGTATACGCACCCTATGATCTGCCAGGCCCGGTGCGCAGATTTCTCGATCGCTTCCAACCCCGGCTGTTGTTGCTGATGGAAACGGAGATATGGCCCAATACCATCAGTGAGTGTAAAAGGCGCGGAATCAAGGTGATTTTAGCCAATGCGCGCTTGTCAAAACGATCCATGAGTGGCTATCGACGCATATCTTGCCTTGCGCGCCGGACACTGCAAATGATCGATACCGTTGCTGTTCAATCAAAAGCCGATGCTGATCGCTTTATTGCCCTAGGTGCAGATGCTGCCACCATGCATGTTACAGGCAGTATCAAGCTTGATATCCGGTTGCCCGCCAGTGTCCGTGAACAAGCGGATGCGTTACGTCGCAGCCTGGGCGTTAATCGTGCCGTCTGGTTGGCTGCAAGCACGCATCCGAGTGAAGAGGAACTGGTGTTAAAGGCGTTTGCTAAGGTTCGGACACACTCACCGGATTGCTTGCTGGTGCTGGTACCGCGCCATCCGGAACGTGGTGCCGATGTGGCTGCGTTATGTAAGGCTCAAACTTATTCCGTCCGGCAACGCAGCTTGAATGAACCTGTAGAACAGGATACGGCCGTTTATATCGCCGACACTTTGGGAGAATTGCTGCATTTTTGTGCTGCCAGTGACGTTGTTTTTATGGGCGGCAGTTTCGTACCAGCCGGTGGACATAATATGGTTGAACCCGCGGCACTCGGCGTGCCTGTGATTACCGGGCCAAGCCTGTTTAATTTCACCGAGATCAGTGAACAGTTGGTGCAAGCCGGTGCAATGCTGGTTGTTCGAGAAGCCCCGGAACTGGCTGCCGCGGTGATTGATCTTTTGCGCAATGCAAACAGGCGCCATGCAATGGGCGAGTGCGGCAGGGGCTATGTCGAACAAAACCGTGGTGCGTTGCACAAGCTGCTAACGCATGTCAAAGCACTGCTGGATTAAACTACGCCGCCAGGTCTTGACGAACCTATTCGAGCCAGGCGTTGATATGCTTGACATCTTCCGGCGCGAGTGACCCTGCCGCCTGTTTTAACCGCATGGTATTCAAGATATAGTCATAGCGCGATTTGAGAAAATCTGCACGTGAGCGGTATAGATTTTGCTGTACATTCAACACATCCACGATGGTTCGGGTGCCGACTTCGAGCCCGGCCTCAGTGGCCTCCAACGCGCTTTGTGCCGATATGACTGCCTGTTTAAATGCGTGGACACGGCTGATATCAGATAAAACGCTCAAATACGCACTGCGTGCCACTCGTTCAGTCGCGCGCCGTGTACCTATATAATTTTCCTTGGCCTCTTCAAAGCGGCTTCTGGCCTCGCGTGTGCGTGAGTTCACAGCGCCACCTTCAAACAACGGGATTGCCAGTTGCAGGCTAATGCTGCGTGATGTGTTTTCGCTGCCCCCAAATCTACCGCCCCCGGACTTGTTGTCGGAATAGTTGCCGACCAGATCCAGGGTCGGATAGTGTCCGGCGCGTTGCCGGCTGATCTCCTCTCGTGCAACCTCAGAGGCATATTTTGCCGATTGGATTTCAAAGTTTTGTGTTAACGCGGTATCCACCCAGGCCTGCTCGTTGTCTGGTGTGGGTTTTAGAAGCGGTATTTCATCGATAAGCCGTTTGAGTTCATTATGTGTTTGCCCGGTCAGTTCGCTCAAGGCGACTTTGGACACCGAAAGTAAATTTTCTGCCTCAATCACGCGTGCCGTAGCGAGATCAAACGCGGCCTTGGCCTCGTGGACATCGGTGATCGCGATCAGACCGACTTCAAACCGCCTTTGGGCCTGGTCAAGCTGCCGGGCAATGGCCTTGAGTTCTGCGTTGGCCGTGTCCAGGGCATCACCCGCTTTAAGCACATCGAAATACGCCCCGGTAACTCGCAGGATCAGTTCCTGTTCAGCGGCGCCAAGATCTGCATCACCGCGCGATACGATTAATTTTGACTGGCGGTACTGGGCAATGTTGGTGGCTCGGAAAATGGGTTG
>BTQO01000151.1:0-3693 GCA_036985915.1 Gammaproteobacteria bacterium
CGTTATCCTTGCTCATGGTGGCGTATCCTTATGTTGGTTGTTTTAATGTCTGGTAACATCAAATCAACCAGATACGCCGCTTTTTTTCAACTGCTTAAACACCAGATTCGGTTATAACTCGATGCTGGGATTGAACCAGCTTAGTCTAACTTCGGAACGTAGTGACTTAGTTAGACTTATGCGAGTTTAAACTACAGATTTCTCGGATTTTCACAGGTTATAAAAAAAGAGTTGGTGGGCGATGCTGGGATTGAACCAGCGACCCCTGCCGTGTGAAGGCAGTGCTCTGCCACTGAGCTAATCGCCCATAGATAAACTCTTCGCTGGATTCTAAGGGCAGGGCTTTGAGAGCGTCAATCGCTGTTTTAAGTATCTGCTAGAATGCAGTGCTTAATCTGACTTGATCTCACAATGACAATACGTACCCGGTTTGCCCCCAGCCCAACAGGATATCTGCACATCGGTGGTGCGCGTACCGCACTGTTTTCGTGGCTGTATGCACGTAAACACGGTGGCACGTTCGTTTTACGTATTGAAGATACCGATCTCGAGCGCTCAACCAAAGAATCCGTGAATGCCATATTAGAGGGCATGGCATGGCTGGGTCTCGAGTATGACGAAGGTCCGTTTTTCCAGACTGATCGGTTTCCGCGCTATAAGGCCGTAATCCAGAAGTTGCTGGATGAAAATAAGGCCTATTACTGCTACTGCTCCAAGGAGGAACTGGACCAGATGCGCGCTGAACAGATGGCGCGCAAACAAAAACCGCGTTACGACGGGCGTTGCAGGCATGGGAAGGAACCGCGCGAAGGCGTGCCCCCCGTGGTCCGGTTCAAGAATCCAATTGATGGTGATGTGATTGTGAATGATGCCGTCAAAGGCAAGGTAGTCTTCAGTAACAATGAACTGGACGATTTAATCATTGCGCGATCCGATGGATCGCCTACGTATAATCTGACCGTTGTCGTTGATGATCTGGATATGGCGATTAACCATGTGATCCGCGGCGACGATCACCTGAACAACACGCCGCGCCAAATCAACATTCTCAATGCATTGGGTGCCGCCTTGCCGGTATACGCGCATGTGCCGATGATTCTGGGTGAAGATGGCGCGCGTTTGTCAAAACGCCATGGTGACGTCAGTGTGATGGATTACAGGAATCAGGGCTACCTGCCTGAGGCCTTGCTGAACTATCTTGTGCGCCTTGGGTGGTCGCATGGTGACCAGGAAATCTTCTCGCTCGATGAAATGATTGAGCTGTTCGATATCACGGATGTTAACAACTCGGCGTCCATTTTCAATCCGGGCAAGCTGCTCTGGTTGAATCAGCACTACATCATCAATTCACCACCCGCCCATGTGGCGCGCCACCTCAGTCGCCATCTGGGCGAACGGTCAATCGACCCAGCTGTGGGCCCAGACATTGAATCTGTGGTGGTGGCGCTACAGGAACGATCCAAAACGCTGACCGAAATGGCGGATATGAGCCTGTTTTTTTACACCGACGTAGATACCTATGATGAAAAGGCGGCTAAAAAACATCTCAAGTATGACATCATCGAGCCATTGACCACGTTGCGAGACACACTTGCAGCTTTGACGTCATGGAAAAAAGAGTTGATACACGCCGCCATTATCACTACGGCAGAAACGTTCGGACTTAAGCTCGGCAAGATCGCGCAACCGGTGCGTGTTGCAGTCTCCGGCGGGGCTGTATCACCACCCATTGACATCACCCTCGAACTACTGGGCAAAGAGACCACGCTGAGACGAATCCAGCGCGCAGTCGACTATATTAATGCGTTGAATTCATAGCGATATTTGCCTTTTTGATAATCAGCCAACGCTGGACAGCAGCAAGCACTAACCGTAGAATTCGCAGCTCTTTGGGGCCATAGCTCAGCTGGGAGAGCGCTACAATGGCATTGTAGAGGTCGGCGGTTCGATCCCGCCTGGCTCCACCAGGAATCACCGGGACCGATGGTTCGGTCCTGTTAAAACGCAGTCCCCATCGTCTAGAGGCCTAGGACACTGCCCTTTCACGGCGGCAACAGGGGTTCGAATCCCCTTGGGGACGCCATTCAATGAAAAAGGGCCGGGCATCAGCTTGGCCCTTTTCATTGAACAGGTTCTTTATGTGATGAGAACCCCGGGGTTCGACAAAATAGCATGGAGCTATTTTGAACAGCGGAGTAATGCGACGCTGGCCCCGAAGGGGTGAGGTACATGGAGGTACCGAATAATCCTACCTTGGGGACGCCATTCAATGAAAAAGGGCCGGGCATCAGCTTGGCCCTTTTCATTGAACAGGTTCTTTATGTGATGAGAACCCCGGGATTCGACAAAATAACACGACTCCATGGAAGGAGAAGTTAGGGTGAAGCAGGAAGCCAGAACCGCGGAGCTATTTTGAACAGCGAAGCATTGCGACGCTGGCCCCGAATAATCCTACCTTGGGGAGCCATTTATTATAAAAACACATCTAACAACTGTGAAAAAGGTTAATTTAGAATCTGTAAAAAAGCTGGATCTGTCAGCCGCCTGATTTTCCAACGAGAAGAACCGCCTGCTGGAAGCAGCATGTCGGGCAATTGCTACGCAGTGTAATGTGTGTGAACTAATAATCATAAGCGTTTGATAACAATCAACATAAGAGCAGACACTGTAAGATCTTACAGGTGACCTGGGCGACCGGTTACCCTACAGTGCGGCAACAGAATAAATTTAATAACGAGGGCACAGCCGCAATTTGAAGGTTGGCGTTATAGAAGCATGTGTAAAACCCGTGGCGGCGCACACTTGTGTCATTTATGAATACCCGCCTGGATTGCTTGCGCGGCCTTCGGGAGAGTACATAACTACCACCATCTAATTAATTTTGAGTAGTAACAACACTGACCTTGATACCGGCCTTTCCTGTCTGGTCATTCTCGCGCGCCTATTAGGTGTTGCCGCAGAACCAGGCCAGTTAAAGCACCAGTTTGGTGCAAGCGGGAAGGTCTTTGATCAGCAGGCCATTTTGTTAAGCGCAAAGTGGCTGAAGCTGAAAGTGCGCGCCATTAAAAGCGACTGGGCGCGGCTTTCAAAAACCGCTCTTCCGGCCATTGCCTGCCACACCGACGGCCACTTTTTTATCTTGGGCCGGGTAGCCGACGACAAGGTGTTGATACAAGACACCCACCAGCAGCGGCCGATCACACTCACCCGCGAGGAATTTGAACAAGGCTGGACCGGGGAACTGATCCTCATCACCCGCCGCGCCGAGTTGATGGAGTCGTTCAGAAAGTTCGACTTTAGCTGGTTTGTCCCGGCCATCGTCAAATACCGCCGCATCATCGGCGAGGCCTTTCTCGCTTCATTCTTTTTGCAACTCTTTGCACTCGTCACGCCGCTGTTCTTCCAGGTAGTGATCGACAAGGTACTGGTGCATAAGGGGCTTACCACACTTGATGTACTGGCCATTGGCCTGTTGGTGGTGTCGTTCTTTGAAGTGATCCTCGGCGGTCTGCGCACCTATGTGTTCGCCCATACCTCGAACCGCATCGACGTGACCTTGGGCGCACGCCTGTTCCAACATCTTTTGGCGCTGCCCATGGCGTACTTTGAAGCGAGAAGAGTGGGGGACACCGTGGCGCGCGTTCGCGAGCTTGAAACCATTCGGCAATTCTTAACCGGGCCTGCGCTCATGTC
>BTQO01000152.1:0-3686 GCA_036985915.1 Gammaproteobacteria bacterium
AGCAGTGCTTTTATCTCAGTGGCATCCCATACATAAAATTTACCTTCCTCGCCTTCCGAGTCGGCATCGATGGACGAGTAATAGCCCCCATCCGGTGATTGCATCTCGCGCGTTACCCAGGCCGCGGTTTCGTTGCAGACCTGTTTGTAGTGTGGTTTTCCTGTGACGGCATAGCCTTGCGCATACAAGGCGAGCAATGGCCCGTTGTCATATAACATTTTTTCAAAATGCGGGATCATCCACTGATCATCGACCGAGTAACGACTGAAGCCACCCCCTAATTGATCGTAGAGTCCGCCGTTTGCCATACAATCGAGCGTGAACTCGAAGATA
This sequence comes from Gammaproteobacteria bacterium, assembly GCA_036985915.1. GTDB lineage: Bacteria > Pseudomonadota > Gammaproteobacteria > JAJDYQ01 > JAJDYQ01 > BTQO01. The sequence goes on from BTQO01000152.1 coordinate 334, forward strand.
TGAAGCGCACGTTGGTCAGGATTGCCGGATGCTACCGTGCCAGCAAAGTGACGCAGGGCGCGTTCAAGGTTGGTGGGATGCGGGAATTTGGGTGCCTGGCCAAAACCACCGAGCCGCTCATCGAAGCCTTGTTCGAGTAGCCTTCGGGCGGTATCCAGGGTGGCTGCGTTCAGCGCCTGTTCATCGGCCGGCGGGTTGGTGATTTCCGCAAGGTATGTCTTAAGTTTCTCATTCTGGTTTTTGATATCCGCCTGGTTTTCGCGGTAAAAGTTCACCACGCGCTCGATGATCTCGCGAAAGGCGGGCATGCCATGACGCGGTTCACTGGGAAAGTAGGTACCGGCGAAGAACGGCATGTGATCGTCGGGCGTTAAAAACACGGTCAGTGGCCAGCCGCCACCCCGTTGAGCCAATATCTGGTGTGCGGTTTGGTAAATCTTGTCCAGGTCCGGGCGTTCTTCGCGGTCCACCTTGATGTTGACGCACAATGTGTTCATTAATTTTGCCGTGGCTTCATCCTCAAATGATTCGTGCGCCATCACGTGACACCAGTGGCAGGCGGAATAGCCAATAGAAAGCAGGATGGGTTTTTGTTCGTTGCGCGCTTTATCAAGCGCTTCATCGCACCACGGATACCAGTTAACCGGGTTGTGTGCGTGTTGCAGCAAGTACGGGCTGGTCTCGTTCGCCAGACGATTGTGTTTATGCGTGCCGTTCATGTTGCCATGATGGCACACGCCATGGTCATTATCACCGCAGCAAACACAGGGTTAATGTATGATGTGCATTCTTGCAGTTTGAGCATCAATGTATCCATAAATGTTCGTTTATCCAGATATAGACCACGTGGCCATCAGCCTGGGACCACTAACGATCCATTGGTACGGTGTCATGTACTTGATCGGGTTTATGGGCGGCTGGTGGCTTGGCCGAATTCGTGCGGCAAGAGAGGGATCTGCCTGGACGAAGGTACAAGTCGATGATCTTTTGTTTTACATCATGCTGGGCGTGATTCTCGGTGGCCGCATCGGATCCATGTTGTTTTATTCCTTTCCCGTTTTCATTGAACGCCCGTGGATTATTTTTAAGATTTGGGAAGGCGGCATGTCTTTTCACGGCGGCTTTCTAGGGGTGTTGCTGGCCATGTGGTTGTTTGGCCGAAAATACAAGAAACACTTTTTCGAAATCACCGATTTCATTGCACCCCTTGTGCCGATCGGTTTGGGTGCCGGACGAATTGGTAACTTCATCAACGGCGAGTTATGGGGAAGGCCAACCGACGTGTCCTGGGCCATGATCTTTCCGCACGTGGATGCGCTACCGCGGCATCCTTCGCAGTTTTACCAGGCGGCGACTGAAGGGCTGGTATTGTTTTTGATCCTGTGGTTTTATTCCGCTAAACCCAGGCCGTGCATGGCGGTCTCATCTCTGTTTCTGATAAGTTACGGCACGTTTCGATTTACTACAGAATTTTTCCGTGAACCCGATCGTGATATCGGCTTTATCGCTTTTGACTGGTTGACAATGGGGCAACTTTTAAGTTTGCCCATGCTGATCGCGGGGTTGGTGATGATCATCCTTGCCTACAAATACAACCGGTATGAAGAACCACTGATTAAATAGTACCGTCTGGATGAAACAGTACCTCGATCTTATGCGCCATGTTCGTGATCATGGCTGTCAAAAGGGTGACCGTACCGGTACAGGCACGTTGTCACTATTTGGTTGGCAGATGCGTTTTGATTTATCGCAGGGCTTTCCGCTGGTGACCACCAAGAAACTGCATTTGAAGTCGATCATTCATGAGTTGCTGTGGTTCCTGCGCGGTGAAACCAACACGGCGTACCTGAAGAACAACGGCGTTTCCATCTGGGATGCATGGGCGGATGATAAAGGCGAGCTGGGACCTATCTACGGTTACCAGTGGCGTTCATGGCCAGCGTCATCAGGCGAACATATTGATCAGATAACGCAAGCCATTGAGCAGTTGCGCAATCAACCGGACTCGCGGCGCATTATCGTATCAGCCTGGAATGTTGGTGATTTACCGGATGAAACCATCTCGCCGCAAGCCAATGTCAATCAGGGCAAGATGGCGTTGGCACCGTGCCATGCCTTTTTCCAATTTTATGTGGCCGATGGCAAATTGTCATGCCAGCTTTATCAGCGCAGCGCCGATATCTTTCTCGGCATACCCTTCAATATTGCTTCGTATGCCCTGCTGACCATGATGATGGCACAGGTAACCGGGTTTAAGCCGGGTGATTTTGTGCATACGTTTGGTGACGCGCACTTGTATCTAAATCACCTTGAACAAGCCGACCTGCAGTTGTCTCGCCAACCCTACTCATTGCCATCCATGCGATTGAATCCGGATGTGAAAGACATCTTTTTGTTTCAATTCGGCGACTTTGTGTTAGAGGATTATCAATGTCATGCCCATATCAAGGCGCCGATTTCTGTATAGCCCATGATTATTTCCATTATCGCCGCGATGGACAAAAACCGGCTGATTGGTGCCGGTAACCGGTTGCCGTGGCACCTGCCCGCGGATCTCAAGCGGTTCAAATCGCTCACGATGGGCAAACCAATCCTGATGGGCCGAAAAACCTATGAATCGATTGGCCGATGCTTGCCTGGCCGCACGAATATCGTGGTGACATCCGATATGGATTATCAGGCCGAGGGTTGTCACGTTGCACCGACGTTAGCAACCGCACTGGTTGAAGCAAATGAGGCAGATGAGTTAATGGTTGTTGGTGGCGCACGTATTTATGAACAAATGCTCCCTGCGGCACACCGGTTATATATGACCCTGATCGATGGCGTGTTCGAAGGAGACGCCTATTTTCCGATGATCGATACACATCAATGGCGCAGTGTTGTACAAGAACAGCATGATGCCGATGAAAAAAACCCTTATCCATACAGTTTCATCAACTACGAGCGTGTTTAGACACGGTGTGACTCGTTCACTGATGATACATGCATCTTTAGGGTTGTTTTATCAGGCCAAATCCCGCCTGACGGGCTATTCTTAAGATAACTTTGCACAGGATATGATTAGCGAGGTGTTTGCCTCAATAATTCCTTAATCTTTGAGTGACGGTTTGCGCGCACCCGAACAGTGAACCTGGGTATATTCAGGTGTTGCATCCAGTCTCATGGCAGTCAGCTTGCCGCCCCATACACAGCCCGTATCCAGCGCAAACACACCGGCGCGATCGACCAGCCCCAATGTCGACCAGTGTCCGAATATTATTTTCATATCCCGGCTACGGCGTTTTTTGATCTCAAACCAGGGTATGTATTTGCAAGACTGTGTGCCAGGCGCCCCTTTGTATTTAAGCGCC
>BTQO01000153.1:0-3660 GCA_036985915.1 Gammaproteobacteria bacterium
GTCTCCACCGATGAAGTCTACGGCGACCTGACCGGTAGCGATGATTTATTCCGCGAAGACACAGCCTACGACCCCAGTTCACCCTACGCCGCCACCAAGGCTGGTTCGGATCACCTGGTAAGAGCCTGGGGCCGCACTTTCAAGTTCCCCGTGCTGGTCTCCAACTGTTCAAACAACTATGGCCCTTACCAGTTTCCGGAAAAGTTGATCCCGCACATGATATTGAATGCGCTGGAAGGCAAATCGCTGCCGGTTTATGGCGATGGCAACCAGATTCGTGACTGGTTGTATGTGGATGACCACGCACGTGCGCTTTACCGGGTGCTGCTAACCGGACAGTTGGGTGAAACCTACAACATCGGTGGGCTGAACGAGAAAAAGAACATTGAGGTTATAAGGACCATTTGCGCGATCCTGGATGAAGCGGTGGCGGATAAACCTGCTGGGGTGAACAAGTTTGATGACCTGATCACGTTTGTAACCGACCGTCCCGGCCATGATGAGCGCTATGCGATTGATGCCGGCAAGATCAATGCAGATTTAGGCTGGACGCCTGATGAGGATTTTGCATCCGGCATCCGTAAGACCGTGTTGTGGTATTTGGAAAACAGAGCATGGTGGCAGCGTGTGGTAGATGGCAGCTACAAGCTGGAGCGTATTGGCGCCGGTGATTGATTAAGGGCTGGAGGGGGCTGCGCTTGTAGGAGGGAGCAGCACATCTGCGCCCTCCTGCATCAACTGCGCACCGAGGGGCGGCCTATGGCGTGATAGGTAAATCCGTGTCTTAGCGCCGCACTCTGTGGCCAGATATTGCGTCCGTCGACCAGGATCCTTTGCTGCATTGAGGCAGCCAGACGCTCAAAATCCGGTATCCAGTAGTGCTTCCACTCGGTGACAAGTACCAGTGCATCGGCACCCGTGGCAGCATCGTACTGTTTGGTGTGAACAGAAAAATTCTCATTTTCACCGTAAAGCAACAAAGCCTCTTGCATCGCCTCCGGATCATTGGCACGCACCGTGGCACCCGCCTCCAGTAAGGCATCTATCAGCACCCGGCTTGGTGCTTCGCGCATGTCATCCGTCCTCGGCTTGAAGGACAGGCCCCAAATGGCGATACAGCGACCGGCCAATTCATCTTCAAACTGTAGCTTGAGTATCTCGAATAAACGGGTCTTCTGATAGCCGTTAACGTTTTCTACTGCTTTGAGTACTTTTGCGTCAAAACCGTGCTCTTCGGCAGTGCGCGCCAGCGCCCGTACGTCTTTTGGAAAACAGGATCCACCATAGCCAGGACCGGCGTAGATAAATGAGTAGCCAATACGCGGGTCAGAGCCAATTCCCTTGCGCACCTGTTCAATGTCTGCACCGGTTCGCTCGGCAATATTAGCCAGTTCATTCATCAGGCTGATCTTGGTGGCCAGCATTGCGTTGGCAGAGTACTTGGTCAGTTCGGATGACCGTACATCCATAAAAATCATCTTTTCGTGATTGCGGTTGAAAGGTGCGTACATCTCCCTGAGCATTGATTCGCTATATTCATCTTCAACGCCGCAAACAATACGGTCCGGTTGTAAGAAGTTCTTGAGGGCAGCACCTTCGGCCAAAAATTCCGGATTAGATGCGACGCTGAATGAGATATCCACATCACGTTCATCCAGTTGCGCCTGGATTTCGGCCCGCACCCGGTCACACGTGCCGACGGGAACCGTTGATTTAACGATGACCAGTAACGGTCTTAACAGGAATTTGCCAACACTTTGCGCCACTTTGAGCACGTGATCAAGGTCTGCCGAGCCATCTTCTGCAGGGGGGGTGCCCACGGCTATCATCAGTGCTTCGGCGTGATTGACGGCATCCTCTATGGAAATGGTGAAGGCCAGGTGGTCGCGGCCCATATTTTCTACCAGCATATCCTCCAGACCGGGCTCGTAAATCTCAGCACGTCCCTTGCCCAGTGCGGCTATACGGTCTGCATCAATATCCATGCACAACACGTTATGGCCGACTTCCGATAAGCCAACACCGCTGACCAGGCCGGCATAACCACTGCCGATAACTGAAATTCGCATACAATTTGATCCTATTTTCGTCCACCGCAGGAAGGAGCAGCTCTGCTTGTGGGAGGGACGAGCTTGCTCGTCGCGATTTTTTTGGGGCTCGCAATTAGTTCAGAAATCGCGAGCAGCGTAGCTGCTCCCTCCTACACCCCCCCCGAAAGCTTAACTTCTCCCGCCAGCATTCAAATACCAGTCATATGGTACTGTAATACCTTCTTCTAAACCGATCCGGGCCTTCCAGCCTAAGGCAGATAGGGCGGAAACATCTAGTGTAGTGTTGCATTCTGTTTGGAACTTAAGTGCTGATTGGCACGCACGACTTTTTCCAAGATGTCTTTTGCCGTGGCCGTCCAGATAAAGGGTTTGGGATTTTCATTATGTTTGGCGACATAGCCCTCGATAGCCTCGATCAATTCCGGCACACTGTGAAATACGCCGCGACGTAGGCGCTCGGTGGTGATGTCGCGGAAGAAACGCTCAATCATGTTCAGCCACGATGCTGAAGTTGGCGTGAAGTGCATATTGAATCGCGGATGCTTTACCAGCCATTGCCGAACCTTGGGATGCTTGTGTGTGGCGTAGTTGTCACAGATTAGATGCAATTCCTTCTCCTGTGGTGTCTCTCGGTCGATTTGGCGCAAGAAGCGCAACCACTCAGTATGTCGATGACGAGATTCGCAACGTGAAATCACTGCGCCATCAAGGGTGCTCAGGGCAGCGAACAGCGTAGTGGTGCCGTGGCGCTTGTAGTCATGCGTCATGGTCGCTGCCCGACCTTTTTTCATGGGTAACCCCGGTTGCGTGCGATCCAGTGCCTGAATCTGGCTTTTCTCATCACAACACAACACCAGCGCATGTGCTGGTGGATTCAGGTACAAGCCCACGATATCTTCCAGCTTCTCAATGAACTTGGGATCACGCGAGACCTTGAAGGTCTCTACCCGGTGTGGCTTGAGACCGTGGGCACGCCACACCCGGGACACCGTGGCCGCACTCGCGCCAACAGCCTCGGCCATCGTACGGGTACTCCAGTGGGTGGCATTGGGCGGTGTGCTTTGGGTGGTCAGCTCAATGATACGACGATGATCTACCGCTGGCTTACGGCCACCACGCGGCAGATCCTGTTCAATCGCCTTCAAACCCCCGGCAGCGTAACGCGCACGCCACCGCCCGACCTGGACTCGACCGGTATTCAACTGTGCAGCGATCATGTGATTATCCAACCCCGCTGCGGCCAGTAAAACAATCTTGGCGCGATGTGCCAGGCGGACACTGGCGGTATTGGACTTCGCCAACTTTTCCAGTGTCTTTTGTGCTTCTGTGTTCAAGGTGATGATGGGTGCAACACGCATTTCAATGCTCCTGTCATGAGATCTAAGCATATGACAGAAGAGATTCATATAAGTTCCATTAATTATGCAACACTACACTAGCTATCACTGATGAAGCCAATCATATCCAAATCTTCAGACAAGGAGAATTGGAAGGTCGGCTTCTGGCCGATAGCGGAAGTTCAGAAAACTGAATTTCAGTTATTCGATTGTGCCCAATTTGTGCCCCACCAGCTGTTATTTACCGGCATTTACTGGCGTTTATGGGCACA
>BTQO01000154.1:0-3615 GCA_036985915.1 Gammaproteobacteria bacterium
AAGGAACCGTTCAAAATGCCAACCACGAACAACACGGACCCGCCTGCCAGGTATCCTTGCAAGTCACGGTGCATGGGTTGATGAGACTGCCCAAGCGAGGGATTGAACCAGGAGTAGATACCAAGCCCGGTGATCAGCACCCCCAGCGCGATCTCGGCCCAACGCTCCGGTACCCTTAAGATCACGCTGGCACCCAACACCACACCGGGCAGTCCCGTCGACAGGATGAATGCGGCGAAACCTCGCTCGAGGCTGTCAGTCCGCAAATGGCGTAAGCTCGCACCAAGCCCCAGCGCCACACTGGCTACTTTATGGGTCGCCAGGGCCACACCGAACGGTAACCCAAGGAAGATCAGCGCTGGCAGCTGAATGAGGCCCGCACCACCACCGGAAAACGCGGAAAACAGATTGGCGGCCAGCGAGATGACAAACAGCAGCACTTGATCGACAATATTCATACCAGTGGGTGCTGAACACGAAAAAATTGAATGGATGCTGGTGCGCAGCCGGTCATTTTTGGTTATCTTTTATACACTAATTCACAACGATACAATCGGACGACTTTATGCGTAGATACATTATCAGCTTAATTGGGATAGTTCTTGCCGCTTACAGCGTGTCGGTAACAGCACAAACGGCTTCCAAGCTGTATAAATGGACCGATGACGAAGGCAATGTTCACTACGGGAGCGCGCCTCCGCCATCCGTGGCCGGTAAAAAACGCGATATTCTGAATACGCAAGGCCAAACGGTCGACAAAATCAGCAGCCCTAAAACACCCAAGCAGCTTGCAGAAGAAGAACGTAAACAAAAGACAGCAGTAAAACAGGAAAGAGCAAGAAGAATTGCGGCCCAACGAGACCGCTATATCCTCAGCACCTACAAGAACGAATCTGAGATCACCCGGGAGCGTGACAGACAGCTTGCATCCAGCATTAAAGCAATAAAAGCATTGCAAACATCCATTCAAAAACTTGAAACAAGCTACAAGACACAACGCAGCAAGGCATCCAAACTGGAACGCGCCGGTAAAACACCTTCAGAAGAGATGAAGGCGGAACTACGCAGCTATGAAACGGAACTCAAAGACAAAAAACACAACCTGAAATCGCGCCAGGAACAAGAAATCAATTTTTTAGATCAATTCGATCGCGATCTCAAACGATTTCGGGAACTCAACGCTGCCAACCAATAAATCAGTGTCTTTCAGGCCTGCAACTTCGTACCCACGCCCTCATCCGTAAACAGCTCCAGTAACACGGCATGCTCGAGCCGGCCATCGATGATATGGGCTGTGCGCACACCGCCGCGCAGTGCATCGAGTGCACACCTGACCTTGGGTGCCATACCGCCCTGGATGGTCCCATCGGCGAGCAGTGCATCAATCTCTTGCGCGCCCAAACCTGAGAGCAGCGCGTCATTTTGATCCAGCACGCCGGGTGTGTTGGTCAATAAAATCAGCTTCTCGGCCATGAGCACCTGCGCCAGTTTGCCAGCAACCATATCGGCATTGATATTGTAGGTCTGCCCATCCTTTGCCGTGCCGATAGGTGCAACCACAGGAATAAAATCACCACCGATCAGCATGTTGATGATCGAGGTATCGATGCTCTCAACATCCCCCACATGACCCAGATCAATGATTTCCGGGACCTTGAATTCAGGCGCATCGCGCTTGATCGTCAACTTGCGCGCATGAATCAGACCACCGTCCTTGCCTGTCAAACCAACGGCCTTGCCGCCATGGCTATTGATGAGCGCGACGATCTCTTTATTGACCAGCCCACCCAGTACCATTTCAACAACATCCATGGTTTCGCGGTCCGTCACCCTGAGGCCATCCACAAATTCGCTTTCCTTGCCAATACGCTTGAGCAATTCACTGATCTGTGGCCCGCCGCCATGAACGATGATGGGGTTGATACCCACCAGCTTCATCAAAACCACATCACGTGCAAATCCACTCTTAAGCGCCTGGTCAACCATGGCATTGCCACCATACTTGATCACCACCGTGCGGCCGCTGAAGCGGCGAATATACGGCAGCGCCTCGGTAAGTACCTTGGCGATATTCAGGGCGGAATCGGTTGATAGGGTCATGAGGGTCTTAACAGACGCTGCTCAACACTGTGCGGTCATCGCTCGATTAATCCCGATTGGGATCAAATTCGGCTGCATCGTCATCGTGATTTTCCTCATTGCCCTCAGCGCTGCCTGCATCCTCGGCAAGCGCATCAAGCAGGGCCTGGTCTTTTGTCGTGAATTCCATCTTGGGCGGCTTACCTTCGCTGGCATCCGGGGCAACGGCGTCATCCCCGGACGCGGCATCGCTGCTCGGTGACCCCATATCGAACTCGAGCGGGGCGTCCTCGTCTTGAGGTTTGGCTTGGGTATCTGCAGCGCCTTCAACAGTGTCATCGGGTAACGCCGGCAGTTTCTGCGTATCCTCTTCCTTGGGTGCGGCATCGCTCGGTGCTCCTAGGTCAAACTCGAGCATATTGTCGTCTGAATCATCTTTGCCTTCGGCGGTAGCATCTTCCTCCACGGGTACAGCATCGCCCGGTGTAACCATAACGAACTCGAGTGGCACGTCCTCGTCTTCAGGTTTAGCCTCGGTATCTACACCCGCCACATAATCATCGGGTAGCACCGGTAATTCCTGCGTGTCCTCGTACAGGTCCTCGAGTTCCTCATCGCTGGGCGGGACTATATCCAGATCAACCACGGCCCCGGCTGATGCTGCACTCGTCTCTTCGGACGTTGTGACCTCGGATTCAGCTGTTTCACTGCTCGATTCCACCGCCTGGGTGATGGCTCCCGATGGCTGGCTTGCGGTGTCCCCAAGCGGCTGCTTTTTCTTCTGGCCAGCCAGATTAAAGCCGGTGCTTTCCAGATAACCGTCCACATCAACCTCAGCCGCACCGCCGGCAAACATCACCGTGGGCTCCTTGTCTGCTTCATCCCCATCAACAGCCGCGGGCTTGACCCGGCGCCTGGCCTTCACGCCACGCAGCAACCGGACCGCAAGGATCACCAGCAATACTAAAACGGCGATGGCGGACAACCCCATATTGAGCCACGGGAACATGGGTGGCTCATAGGTTTCCATCTTGACGCCACCCGGCGTCCAGGCCCGGATCCCTAGGCTGGAACCCTTAATCGCTGTATAACCCTGTGATGGCCCCTGTTTGACCTGCTGATCGCCACTGCGCCCCAGTACGGTTATTTCACCGCTCAGCGCCTGCACCAGCTCCAGATACAGACCGCCCGGATCAAAACCGGCCAGTGCCTGCTTGATCAGATCCGTTGGATACTGTGCCACCAGTACCGCGAGCACCTTGCCATTGGCCGGATTGGTAATGCGGCGTGCGATGGCAATATTGCCCAGGGTGCTTTCAAACAGGTGCACCTCACTGAGGGTGCGATCAAGCATCAAGGCCTCTGTCGCCAGGTCAGCACAAGCGTAGCTGCACGGAGGCAAATTAGCATTGTCGATTTCTATCGCGTCTGCGGGCATGACCCGTACCCGTAGTGCACCGGTCAAGCGTGCTTGCAGGCGGGTATTGAGCGCCGCCATATCAATCGGCTTCGATTCGCTGAGTTGCTCGATGAGTG
>BTQO01000155.1:0-3614 GCA_036985915.1 Gammaproteobacteria bacterium
CCCAAACATGCATTGAGCGAAACGGACACACCGCATCGTTATCAATCAGGGCCCACGCACCGGCATCGCGTAACACGGATTCGGACCCCGGTGTAATGGCGTACACCCGTGGATCAATGGATTGCCCAGCTTGTGCGATCTGTTCCGACACAACGCACACTTTGATATTCAACCGTGCCAACAAAATCGCAAGCGTGACCCCGATCGGCCCGCCACCTGCAATCAGTATCTTTGAGCGCTCTGGATTCATCGATTGATCACGTGTCCCTGCTGTACCCACTCAGCCGGCCTGGAAGGTCGCCTGCCCTTTCAGCATCAAACGCGGCCAACGACCGGAAAGCCCTAGTACACGTCGCATAAACGCCTGCTTGAGTCCCGGTACATGTTCCAATGCGTTAATCGCCAGACCCCGGCAAACGGTAGCAAGCGGGATATTCAGATCGAACAATCTGGCTGCGGTATCCGTGAACAAGATCGTGCGTTGTTGATCGTTTTTGCGCATTAACCGGTATTGCAACAAAAGATCAAGCGCACCCGGATCACTTCCGGCCTTTACTGCATCAGTAATGCACTCTGCCAACAACGCCATATCCTTAAGCGACAGGTTCAACCCCTGGGCGCCGATCGGATGCAGGCACTGCGCGGCATTGCCGAGCAGGACGATCCGTTCACGAACCTGTTCATTGACCTGAGTCAACACCAGTGGCCAGGCCTGGCGCGGACCAACGGTTTGAACGGTGCCGAGCGCTTTTCCAAATACGGACTGAATCCGTGCGATCAAGTCTGCATCGCTTAATGACATCACGGCATCAACTTGATGTTCGGCAACGGTCATCACGACAGCCCGTTGATTATTGCTACCCGGTAACAATGCAACCGGTCCCAACGGGGTTGTGCGATGAAAGGAATCATCATGATGCACCTCGGCCATGTGTAACGTGGTGGTGATGGCCGTCTGGTGATAGGGTCTTTTAGCCACCTGGAAACCAAGCTGTGTTCTCAAACCGGACTGCGCGCCTTCAGCAATGACCAGCAACCGCGTTTTCAGCACGGCGCCGGGGCACTGATCGCAACCAACACGGAGCATTTTGGAATCAAGGCGAACGCCATCAAGACGGGCAGGTGAAAACAGGTTGACATCATCAAGCTCGCTGATACGCGCGCGTATCACTTCACTCAACCGCGCAGCAGGAATAACATAACCCAGCGCATCGATATTCAAATCAGTTGCCTTGAGTCTCAGCGAACCCAATGAAGCCTGCTGGGAAACCCTGACACTGCGAACAGGCGCCGTGAATGGCTTCATACGCTGCCAAAGGCCGAGGCCCTGGAATATGAGGCATGAACCATGACTTAGCACGATACTGCGCGTATCCGGCGGTCTGGTTGCATCATGCGCATAGGTTTCGGTTAATCCGATGCGCAACCCGTTATCTGCCAATGCGCAGGCGAGTGCTGCACCCACCGGGCCTGCGCCACTAATCAGAATGTCATATTGATCAGACACCACCTTCACGCATCAAGGCCTCAATATCGTCAATCCGTTTGGGTGTGCGTTCAGATAAAACCTCGCACCCCGTTTTGGTCACCAGCACATCATCTTCTATGCGCACGCCAATATTCCACCAACGCTCGTCAACCCTTTCTGAATTTGCCTGAATATACAAACCCGGCTCAACCGTTAAGGTCATGCCAGGTTCCAGTTCACGCCATTCCTCACCCACCTTGTAGTCACCGACATCATGCACATCCATGCCCAGCCAGTGCCCGGTACGGTGCATGAAGACCTGTTTATAGCTTTCCGACTCCAACACAAAGTCGAGCGAGCCCTTGAGTATTTTTAGATCAGATAGCCCCTGCGCCAATACCTTGACTGCTTCATGATGCGGCATCTGCCAGCTGTTGCCGGGTTTTACCGTAGCGATTGCAGCCGCCTGCGCATCCAGAACCAGTTCATAGATGGCACGCTGCTCGCCGCTATATCGGCCATTGACAGGAAAGGTTCGCGTGACATCCGACGCATAGAACTCATACTCGGCACCGGCATCGATCAGCAACAGATCTCCATCGGCCAACTCGTCCGAATTTTCCGTGTAATGCAGAATGCAACTGTTCGCGCCGCCGCCAACGATCGGGGGATAAGCAGCATGCGCATTCGCCTTGCGAAACGCATGCATCAGTTCCGCTTCGATCTGGTATTCCGTTACACCGGGTTGACATAAACGCATGGCCCGTTGATGTGCATCTGAAGCAATATCAGCAGCATGCCGCATGGCCTTGATTTCTGCTTCGCTTTTATAAAGCCGCATATCGTGTAACAGGTGTTCAAGGGATACAAATTCTTCCGGGGTGCGTGCACCCGAGCGGGCATTGGCGCGAATCTTGTTGACATAACCAAGCAGGCGCTGATCAAACTCGGAATTGCATCCCATGGTATAAAACACCTTGTCGACATGCTCGAGCATGCCGGGCAGGATGTCATTGATATCGGAAACAGGGAACGAATCGTCAGCCATATAGCGTTCCCTGGCACCCTCCTGGCCAACGCGCCTGCCGTTCCAGAGTTCTTTTTCAGGGTTGCGTTCCCGGCAAAAAAGAATATATTCCCCGTGCTCACGGCCGGGGGCCAGCACCGCTACGGCCTCGGGCTCCGGAAAACCGGTCAGGTAATAGAAATCGCTATCCTGCCTGAATGGATACTCAACATCCCGGTTGCGCTGGCGTACCGGTGCAGCCGGCAGTATGGCGATGCTGTGCTCACCCATCATCCGCATTAATTGTAGGCGGCGCTTGCTGAATTCCTTCTTCTTCATGGGGCCTTGTTTTGCGGCTTCATAAGCGTATTAACATATCAGATTTATGCATTTGAATGTGCCAAGCCGTTGACCCTGAAGGTGCATGGGTTCTATATTGAACATATGAGCACAGAACACGCCACTCAATCAGCAGATATCGACCTGCAACGGCTCGAGAGCCGTGTTGATGATTTGCTGCAGACCTGTGACCGCCTGATCGCGGAAAACAAGTCACTACGCGACCAGCAAAACAATCTGGTCTCGGAGCGCGCAGAACTTGTCGAGAAAACCGAACTGGCGCGCAGCCGTGTTGAAGCCATGATTGCCCGCCTAAGGTCCATGGAGCAAAAACCGTGAGCCAGAAGGCAGCGCCGGTTACGGTGCGTATCCTGGACAAGGAATACCGTGTCGCCTGTACTGATAACGAGAAAAATGACCTGATGGCATCGGCCGAGTTCCTGGATGCCAGAATGAAAGAGGTACGTGATAGTGGCGGCGTTGTTGGACTGGACAGAATTGCCGTTATGACCGCCTTGAACATTGCACACGAATTATTGAAACTGCAATCACTGAATGATTCACTGAACCATTCCGTGAGTCACCGCATCAAGGCTCTGGAAGCAAAAATCAGCGGCAGCCTGATCAAGGAAGATCAACTCGAACTATAATATTCATACACTGTACTCGAACCCAATAAGGCGAGTGCAGCAGAAACTGGCATCCCCTGCGGTGTACGAGAGCGGACCTGGATATCTCTTGTTCCTTATAACTCGGCGCCAGGGAACGCAAGAGAGTGCCGTGTGCAAGTCCGCCTCGAGC
>BTQO01000156.1:0-3606 GCA_036985915.1 Gammaproteobacteria bacterium
TCCGTTGTTGCATTCAGCGCGATTGCCGAAGAGCGGCTTGAAGAAGGCGTTCACTACCAGTCCATCTTTCCCGAACTCGCAACGTCAACACCCGATAAGATCGAGGTTGTTGAACTTTTCTGGTATGCCTGCCCGCACTGCTTCAGGTTTGAACCGTACCTTGCGAAATGGCTTAAAGAGGAAAAGCCTGCTTATGTTGAATTCAGGCGCATTCCGGCAATCTTGAGCAACAACTGGGAGCCGCTGGCACGTGCATATTACGCAGCTGAAGCGCTCGGCGTCGTCGATAAAACACATGCGCCGCTGTTCGATGCAATCCACATTGATAAACGCAAACTCTTCAACGAGGCGCAGCTGGCCGGGTTTTTCAAAACGTATGGCGTGAAACCTGCGGATTTCAAGCGTGCATACCATTCGTTTGCCGTTAATACCAAAGTGCGCCAAGCACTAGACTACACGAAAAAATCCGGCGTTGCGGGCGTACCCAGCATCATCATCAACGGTAAATACTACACCAGCGGAAAGCTAGCCGGCAGCTTTCCCGCGATGATCAAGATCATAAAGCTGCTCACCGAACAGGAAGCCGCTGAGAATAAAATAAACACGGCCTCAAGCGGCAATCGAAAACACTAGCCCGGTATATCGATCTCACCTTTTGTCTTTAAACTAAAGGGCACTTCTAAAAATAGTGATTTTTTTGTGAGAGCAAGGAAGCACCGCACACACGACCACATGGATGTGGGAGTTAGAGCGACGCAGGATGCCAAAGCCGAGAACCGCAGTGTATATGGAATACATGAGGATTCGAGTACGGAGTTGACGCAGCTATCGCGAAAAAAGTGCATTTTTAGAGGTGCCCTAAAGACAAAAAGCTGATCCGGCACTAAACTACCATGATGCGTACACCCCGCACATGGACGATGCTGTTTTTATCCGCAACCCTTGTTCTATTGACGATACCCGCGCAAGCGGATAACGCGCAACCTGATCCACAATCCGATCCGTTATGCAAACGGATTGCGCGAAAACTTGCCAGCGTTGGCTTGAGCGAATGCCGCGCCCAGCATCTTAAACCCACGGGCGCCACATCGGTGCTCGGCGCGCCCATCCTGATGCGCGAATACCCGCCGGTTAAACATAAGCAACCCCTGGGCCGTGTGCTGTTTATCGGCGGAGTGCATGGTGATGAATATTCATCGGTCAGCGTAACATTCAAATGGATGAACATTCTCAACAAACACCATAGCGGGTTATTCCATTGGCGGTTCATACCGCTCATAAATCCCGACGGGCTGTTGCGCAGAAAGTCGCAACGAATCAATGCCAACGGTGTGGATATAAACCGCAATTTCCCAACACAAAGCTGGGATGAGGCATTGAATGATTACTGGACCCGCCGTACCGGGCGCAACAAGCGTCGTTACCCAGGGCCTTATGCCTTAAGTGAACCGGAAACACGATGGCTGGTTGAGGAAATAGCGCGCTTCAGACCGGACGTGATCATCTCGGTACATGCGCCCCACGGTTTGGTCGATTTCGACGGTCCGCCAAAAGCACCCATCAAGCTGGGCAGCTTAAGGCTTAAGGTACTCGGCACATATCCCGGGTCACTTGGCAATTACGCGGTTGCGCACAAAGAACTACAGGTCGTCACACTGGAATTACCCTATGCGGGCATCATGCCGAAGAAACGGCAAATCAGCCGAATCTGGATCGATCTGGTAGCTTGGCTAATAAAAAATGCCGCTAACCGGTCCGCGGTACCTATCCTGTTGACCGATATCGTTCAAACACCGCCCTCGTAGATGATCCGCCAGACATCATCGGATCCCTTGCGCCAATACTGGCGTTTGCGCACTGTACCGTCGATATTGGAACTCCGGTAGGTCTGGTTAAAATCAATCACGGCCATATCCTGCTCATCCGGATAAGCAAACATGCTGACATTCGACAATTCAACCGTGATAAAAGACTTGGCTGAATTGACGCGTTTTTTATAGGCCGCCCACTCAAAGTAATCACGGTTTTTTGTTCTAAAATCCGGCGAATAATGCCGGATATACGCATCGTAATCGAGGCTTTCCCAATCCTGCCGCCACTGTTCCAATGAAGCCTTTAAAGTTTGACGGGCGGCTTCAACCTCCTGGCGCGGTATCCACTCAAGCCGTTGACTGATAATCACCGGTGTACGGCCGGGCAACAGATAACTGCGCAGGCTATCCAGATCTTTGTTGGCCAGTGCGATACAGCCCTCACTGTCCTTAGGTACACGAGAGTAGGTGGAACTCGGTACACCATGCAGCCAGATCCCATAACCGGTCTTGCCCAACAGCTTGTCCCAGGTATTCGGATAGTCGATGGGAAAAGCGCCGTTGCCATAAAAATCACTGAGCTTCTTTCGATCGATTTCACTAGTCACTACATACACACCAATCGGCGATTTTTCATCGCCCTCGACCAGTTTGCCCGGACCGTTTTTCGCGCTGCTAACATAAAAATCACGCACCAGGCGCAATCCATCCAGATCATTGGCAAAGAGATAAATCCGTGCGCGTTCAAGATCAATAGCCACCACACTCGTCTGCTCAAAAGACAGTTGCAGTAACTCGCGCGGCAAGTAGTCTTGCGGAGGGGGTGCCGCATGGCGCGCCCATCGAACCTTGGCTTCATGACGCAACTTGGCAATACGATTGCCCGGTTTCTCCTTTCCATTGCCAAAGCCCTGAAATTGTCCGGACTTTACTGCCAATAAATCTGCATACACCAGTTGTGCGAGTTTAAAATTAGGTTGCTCTTTAATCAGCACCTTCACATCTTCCAGTGCGCTGTCTATTTGCTGGGAACGCACCTTGCTCAATGCGCTAACCAGCCGTGGCTCTACCTTGTCGTTGTTGGTTGCGTCAGCGTCAGCAGCATCTGCCGGTAAGGCGCCAAAGATTGCCAGGCAAAGAACCAGTACGGTTGAAAATAAACAATAAAAATGATTTGACCGATTCAAGGCTAACCTACCCATCACTGAATGGATTCTTCGTACAGAATTTTCCAGCCATTACCCTGCTTGGTCATCACCAGGCGTTTCACAGTTGAATCCCGGTAGGTGTTGGATTTATACGCTTGCCTGAATTCAACCTGAGCACGGTTGTTGGAAAGCATTTGAATCTTCGGAGCTGAAATGTCCACCTGTATAAATGTTGGCCCCGTTAACCTTAAGCGGCGGTATTCAAACCATTCCTGCCGTGTTACCCCTAAGCCAGGTGTGAACGCATCCGCATAGTGGCCAAAATATGAATCCACATCCTGGGCAGACCACGACTTCACCCAGCCATACACGGCATTGAGAATGGCCTCGCGTTCCTGGTTGTCCGCACCAACCGTTTGAGCTGTCGGTTGTTTGCCCCGTTTAACCGCTGCCGCTGCGGCCTTTGCCCGGGCCGGCGCCACCCCGGTCGGTGCAGGTGCCACCCGGGGGGATTTACCGATCAGGCCATTGATGAGCGAAAGCTTGACCCGCACCTTTTCATTGCTCTGCGGGCCGACTTCCAATGCCTTTTTATAGGCCTCGCTGGCCATCTTGGCATAGATATCGCCAAGATTTTCATGCGCCGT
>BTQO01000157.1:0-3550 GCA_036985915.1 Gammaproteobacteria bacterium
TGTTGGTCAGGGTGGAGTGATGAAACTCGTGCCCTGCAATCTCGCGCAACGGGACCTCATCCGGCCAGAGTGCGTGCCCGGTTTGTTGTAAGCGCACATACCCCCTGCCCTGTGGCCGTTCATGCATAACCACATCCGCCGGAATGGCACCCACCATGGCATGGCACCGGCCGCGCCACTGAATACTGCGCGCCAGATACATCAGCCCGCCGCATTCTGCATAGACCGGCAGGCCATCATCAATCGCGTTACGAATTGCGCCCCGTAACGGTGAATTGAGTTCCAGCTGCGGCATGTGCGTTTCAGGAAAACCGCCGCCAATGAACAGCGCATCCACCTCGGGTAATTGCGCATCATGCAAGGTATCAAAAAACTCCAGTTGGGCGCCTTCACGTTCCAACGCTTCCATGTCGTCTGCGTAATAAAACCCGAATGCACGGTCACGCGCGATACCCACGCGCAGATCAACCTTGTGCCGTCTTTGGGTATCAGCAACGGGTGCGGCTTGAACCGTTGCAGCCTTCGCAATGCTTAATAACCCGTCCAGATCGATTTGTTCTGACAGCATCGTGCTAATGAGTGCCAGGCGCTGATCTGCCACCGCCAGTTCATTGCTCGGGATCAGTCCCAGATGCCGTTCATCGATGTGTAATGCTTCGTCGCGTTGCACGCCACCGAACACCTTGATATCGGTGTAGCGCTCAATCACCGCACGCAGTTTGGCCTCATGCCGCTTGCCACCGAGCTGATTCAGTATGACGCCTGCAATGTTGATGTCCGGTTCAAATGCCTGGTAACCAAGTAACAAGGGTGCGATGCCGCGCGTCATACCGCGCGCATCAATTACCAACACCACCGGTGCATTAAACAACATGGCCAATGCCGCATTGCTGTTGCCGCCTTCAAGATCCAGACCGTCATACAGACCCTTGTTGCCTTCAATAACGGCAATATCGGCATGCTGTGCATGTTGTGAGAAAAGCCGGGCAATTTCCCGGGAACCCATGGTGAAGAAATCCAGGTTGTAGCAGGGCCTCCCGGCAGCGGCGGTGAGCCACATCGGGTCAATGTAGTCCGGGCCTTTTTTAAAGGGTTGTACCTTCAAACCGCGTTGTTGAAGAGCTGCACACAGGCCCATCGCCAGCGTGGTTTTGCCGGAGGACTTATGGGCTGCGGATATAAATAGATGGGCCATTGTGAACTATCACCATGCTGATACGGCACAAGCAGGTCAATGGGCGGCGGATATTAATAGATGGGCCATTTGTAAGCTATCACCTGGCCCTTAAGTGATAATCGCGTGCTCAGAACGCCCTGTTTGACGGGCTGTGCTTACGCACCGGCCTCTTGAGGGACGGCCTCGGCCTCATCGGGCGCCACGTAATGCGGATCCACCGATTCATCGGCCAGGCTGGTTGGCAAAAACCGAAGCACACGGATCGCCACCATGGTGGCAGCCAATGCCAATGCAACACCCGCCAGGCCCAGCACAAACTCAGGTAAGCTCGGCTTGTATTGCCATGCGACACCGTCATAGAAGCCGCTGCCTAAAACTTCCATGCCAGGGAAGGTCTGCAGGGGATAGGCCTGCGCACCAACGATGGTAACGTACATCTGCGCTAAGCCACCAAGCACGACCAACGCACTCGCAACAGCGATCAGCTTGCGGGATTTATTCAAACCGCCATGGAAGATAATAATGAGTGGAATCACACTGCCAAGGATGATCTGGCCGATCCAGAATATCTGGCTGTAGACAGAACCACCATTCCGGCCTAACAGGATAAACGCCTCGAAACCATGATTTTCGGTGATGTACAAATTGGTCAGGTGGTAGGCCAACACAAAATACAACACGGCGCTGATAAAAACGGCCAGCAGATTCCGCAAACGATACAACACCGCATCACCCAGGGGGCGGCGGGTCCATGCGTAGGATGCCATCAACACCAAAATGAAAATGGCCAGACCATATGAGAATGACATCAGGATAAACATTGGCGCCATAATGGCAGCATCATAGGCTTGTCGTGCGACCAAAAAGCCAAAGATAGAACCAGTACCGGTAGTGAGTATTAAGCGCCAGATAAAGGCCGCGTAACCAAGCGGTTTGATAAAGCGGCCCATCCTTTTGTCCATCATCACCCACAAATACGCACCAACGATGGCAAAAAACCCATTGTAGAACAGTTGATTCCAGGCAAAGATCGACATCGGGTTCAGCTTGGTCATGGCAATAATAATGCGGTCCGGGCGACCCAGATCCAACACCAGCACCATCAACCCGCCCACCATCAGCGTAAGCGATAACAAGGCCGAAAGCGGGGCAATGGGTTTGTATAACTTGCGGCCAAATACCGAAGAAATCGATGCAACGTTTAAGGCGCCGGATGCCGCAACAATCAGGAACACTGCAAAGACATGCGGGATACCCCAGACAATCTGGTTATTCATGCCGGTTACTACATGGCCATTGTGCTCCATGTACCACGATGCACCAAGACCGGCCAGAACCATCAAGCCAAACACACCGAGCAGCGCCCAGAAACCCATGCTTTTACCTTCAATTTCGCGATAGCTGATCTTGCGCATAATGATTTAGCTATAAACCCTAAATATTCCGGTAACGGATGCCGAGATTAAGATTGAGGTCTCCACGTATCTCACGCGATGGATACCGTTTTAATGCCTTGGCTAGTTCACTGTCAGGATCATTCATGTCGCCAAAAATGATTGCATTGTGACCGACTGCCGTGCAGGCTTCGGCACAGGCCGGAATGCGGCCCCTATCGACACGATGCACACACAAGGTGCAGCTTTCCACAGTACCTTTACCACGTGGCGCATAGGATTTTTGGTCTGTGTGATCCTCGTGGACGAATGATCGTGCCTTGTAAGGGCAGGCCATCATGCAATACCGGCAGCCAATACAAATATGCTTGTCGACCAATACAATGCCATCTTCACGGCGGAATGATGCGCCGGTTGGACATACATCCACGCAAGGTGCCGATTTGCAATGCTGACACAACATCGGGATGTGATATTCCTTGCCGGTGCTCTTATCCCTAAGATGCACCTTTCTGATCCATTGGGGATCAGTTGCCGGGCGGCCCAGTTGATGCACTCCATTTTCAGTACGACAGGCTTCGACGCAAACCGTGCAGTCCTTGGGACATTTTTCGGCATCGATCAGAAAACCCCAACGTTGCTCGCTGGTTACTGCTTCATCAAGCGGGCGTGCCTGCACATAATTAAATAACACGACGCCGGGTGCCAGGGTGGTAACTGCGCCACCCGCAACCACCTTGCCAAGAAACGAGCGGCGCGCCTTATCCGGCAAGTTGTTGTCCCTGATTTCCTGCGTGCACGGCATTACCGATCCACTTTTTTGAACTTCGGTCGTAACTTCTGCTTCGGCACAATGGCCGCGTTACCGGGATTTTCATCAGGCGTTGTCCGATGACACTGGAAACAGTCTATGGTTACTGCTGTGTATTTGTGGCAGCTTTCACAAAACTGGCCCTCGGCATTGATCGGTATGTACTTA
>BTQO01000158.1:0-3536 GCA_036985915.1 Gammaproteobacteria bacterium
GAAGGGGCCGTATTGATTTTGTTCACGGTTTTCAAGCTCCAGGTAACGCACTGTGATACCCAGCGCGGCAAGCAGCTTGTCTTCAACCGTATCGGCGCCATTATCGGGGATCTCGTTACGCGCAAAAACCACAAGACGGCCACCTGCCCTGACCCAGGTAAACAGCTTTTCCGTAATTGGCTCGGTGATGGTCAAACGATTGGTGCCCAGCACGATTACATCACGCGTTAAAGGCAGACGTGTATCACGCACAATCGGTGCATACCGTCGAGCGTCAACGCCCATACGGCGTAGATATCGACGCGCTGCCATCATTGGATTATGCCTTGACTCACCCTGGTAGCCGACAAATTTGCGCACCGTCCGATGCTCATAATTGTTGACAAACCACACACCCGTTAACACGGCAACTGTGATTACAACAACGAGCCCATAAAGGGTTTGACGCGTCATGTCTGCAAGACCTGATCGTGACCGGCACCGAAGTAAGGTGGCCAGTGTTTAAGTGCAGCCATCACTTCATCTTCCCCCGGTGCACGGTGTGCATAGGCAATGTTTTGCCACTGCGCGGTAATATGATCGAGCAATTGCTGCGCATCCCGGCCCAGCGTCTTTTGACTGGTGGCCAACACATCGCCTTCGGTAAAACTGCTTTTAAGGGCAATGCCGTATCCATGCACCAATGCGCTTAGCGTTGAACGATATAGCAGGCTCAAGGCCTCCCTGGGCTTCCCCGCACGCCATAGCCGGGTAACTTCAGATGGGATATCCCCCGGCAGGCTTTCCGGTCGAATATCAAGGCCAGATATGGCTTCGGGTATTTCCTCGGTTGCCATGGCACTTCGTCGCTCGCCGAAATACCGCGTTAATTTCAGGGCAATAAACACCGTACCAAAAAAAAGACCGATCCAGAAAACCGCCTCGAATATTTGCGCAATGAAGGTACCCAGGTTGGCATAATCCGTCGCTGCCGCGTCTTCTTTTTTATCCTCATCCGGCTCACCGATGTATCGCCAGGCCTTGTCTTCCTTGTATTGTTCAAAATCGTCATGCTTGAGCACTTCCAGGATCACGCGCTTTGATTCGCTGACATCAAGCGGCGGACTCGCAACCTGAATCAGTTTAATGTCTTCATCGGCATACGCATCATTAACAAACATCGGAGACAACCAGCCAAGCATGATGACCAGCATGAGCGCGGCTACCGCGCCACCGAGTTTCACAAGGCGAGCTGCTATGCGGCGGAAAATAAGCTCAATATCCCAGCCCTCGAGCGCGGTTCTGCGATTCAGATACAACGCAAAACCGGCAGCTACATAGGCAGGTTCGATAAGACTCATGCTGATCATGTAAAACAGATTGGTCATCAGGCCTATCCAGAACGACGCATCTTCCATGACAAACAAATTAAACAGGCTGATATCAGACTGCACGGGCAGGAACATCCCTACCAGCCCAATAAACCCTATCTGAAGGAATAATTCAAAGTTAATACACACCCCCGTTAGCCATAACGCATGGCCACTGGAAAGCTGGCTTAATACCTTCAACCTTTCCTTGCGATTTTCACCCTCGAGTCCTTCGAGTTGCATCACCGGTAAACGAAATGATCTCATTAGATCCAGCAAACGAAACACGGTCAGATGTCCAAGCAAGCCGGTTTTAATGAATCCCGGAATGGCCATATAGACATCGCGCAACCGGGCGCGCCCGCCGAACACAGCGCGCGAAAACACCAGCAACAATACCCGGTCGTAAAACGGCTTTAACCACCAGAACGCAATCATGGCGATCACGGGGGAGTCATAAAACACGACATTGAGAATCAAAAACATCGGCAATACAACGGCGAACCAGGCGAGATAAACATCGCGCCACCAGTGGCGCACCATGGCAAAACCAAGATCCATGGCTTCCCATGGGTTACGTGGACGGATCACAACGCTTAGATCTTCAACCTGCATCAGCCACTGCCCGTTTTACTGGCAATACGCTCATCATGCCTGCCCAGTAACAATAGCCAGCTCAGAACAATCAGCCACAAAAACGCGCCAGCGGCATATTTGATGGCGGGTTGCATCCCGGCAATGGATGACCAAAACGCCTCAACAAAGGCGGCAAAGAAAAACAACAGCACGGCACCATAAACAAGGCGCACACCAATACGAGATGCATTACGCAATGCCGCCATTCGCGTGTATCTGCCGGGTATAAACAAGGCCATGCCGAGTTTTAAACCAGCCGCACCCGACAATATGATTGCGATCAGTTCCGGTGCGCTATGGCCAACAGCAAAGGTCCAGAATGTTTCTCCATAACCCGCCGCCGTAAGATGCCCGGCTACTGCACCGATAAGCAATCCGTTGAACAACAAAAAAAACACAGTGAGCAACCCAAACGTCAAGCCACCGGCAAAGGTCTGAAATCCGATGCCGGTATTGTTCTTGACATAAAACCCGAACATCAAAAAATCACTGTCTGCCTCGCGCTCCCGGCCCAGACGATCCTGTAGCTCCGGGCTGTACATCGCTTCATAGGAACGCGCATCGGCCGGATCAATCACCGTAAAGGCCATCTCCGGCTGCCACTGGATTACAATCAGCATGGCCAGCAGCGGCCCGAAAAAGAGCGCTGCGGATAACAACATGATTCGCCATTCCGACCGCACCAGGCGCGGGTATTCAATCAGCAAAAAACGCCACACCAGCCGACCCAGCGATGGTCTGATGCTGTACAGCCGCTGGTGACCCCGCATCACCAGTCGTTGCAAGCGATCAATCAACTGGTAGCTGTAGGCCCGGCTTCGTGCCAGTGCCAACTGGTGACAAATGTTGCGGTAGTGCCGGGGCAGGTCTGCCAACACCTTGTCACGGCGTTGCTTGCCGGCCTTGTCGTCCGATTCGAGCGCGTTTTCCAGTGCCACCCAATCCGGCGTATAGCGCTTGGTAAACGGCCCCTGTCTCATACGACTTGCCCTGTGACATAACGCGCGTGTGAAAATAACTGTTGCGCAGGTTCATCCGCGCTTTCAACCAACGGGCCGGTTAATGCCGCCAACTCCGATGCGCGCTCCGGCGTGAGCTGGGCGGCACGCTCCGCAAAGCTCACCACGGCTTGCTGTTCATCGGGCAATAACACATAAAGCGGTGCTTCAGCCTCAACTGCGGGTAGATCAAACGCCGCCCGCTGTTCTTCCGCGTACACCACGACGGTACCGGCAACGATGTCGCCCAGTCGGCGGGATTCGCGATTGAACATCATACTGACGACACCGAACAGATATAAAAACGGTAGAAAATCGACGAATCTGAGCAGATTGCGGGTAATGGATGCAGACCAGCCAACGGGTGTGCCATCGTCGTGCACAACGCGCAAACCCATGGAACGCTTGCCAGGCGTTGCGCCGTCCATGAAAATCTCGAACACCACCGGGTAAAACCACTCCACGGCAAATAACCCGATCAGAAACATGCCGAAACCGAATTTGCCCAGCGGCAATAATACGACGCTAAGCACGATATCAATGCCGATCCGGA
>BTQO01000159.1:0-3521 GCA_036985915.1 Gammaproteobacteria bacterium
GGGCGTGATGTCATGTGCCAGGTTGAACTCAACCTGCCTGGTTCGGCGCCGATCGGTTTCTGCAATTGCACGCTCCATAGAGCCGGTAACTTTGCCGGCATACAGGATGGCTTTACCGTGAATATTGCGTGCCGCGCGGCCAATGGTCTGAATCAGTGACCGGTCGGAACGCAAAAAACCTTCCTTGTCGGCGTCCAGGATCGCAACTAACGACACTTCCGGAATATCCAGACCTTCGCGCAGTAAATTGATACCCACCAACACATCAAACTTACCCAGCCGCAAGTCGCGGATAATCTCAACGCGTTCGATGGTGTCAATATCCGAGTGCAGGTAACGTACCCTAAGTTCATGATCAAAATAATATTCGGTCAGATCCTCGGCCATGCGCTTGGTCAGCGTTGTTACCAATACACGCTCACCGGCCTTGACACGCTGCCTGATTTCAGACATCAGGTCGTCGACCTGGTTAGTGACCGGCCTGATCTCGATTTCTGGGTCGATCAAACCGGTAGGTCTGACGACCTGCTCGACAATGAGATCGGAATGTTCATGTTCATACGGACCCGGCGTTGCGGAAACATAAATCGTTTGCGGCGAACGGGCGGAGAATTCATCAAACCGCAATGGGCGGTTATCCAGCGCGGATGGCAACCTGAATCCATATTCAACCAGGTTTTCCTTGCGCGAACGATCGCCTTTATACATACCACCTAGCTGCGGAATAGTGACATGGCTTTCATCCACCACCAATAGTGCGTTCTTTGGTAGATAATCAAACAGTGTTGGCGGTGGCTCGCCCGGTGCACGGCCAGTGAGATGCCTGGAATAGTTTTCAATGCCTTTGCAGTGACCAATCTCCAGCAGCATTTCGATGTCATACAGCGTTCGTTGTGAGAGTCGTTGCTCCTCAACCAGTTTGTTTAAGTCTCGCAGCTGCTCAAGCCGTCCCGGCAACTCTTTCTTGATGCCTTCGACGGCGTTTAGGATCTGCTGCCTGGGTGTGACGTAATGACTGGTTGGATAAATGGTCATTCGTGGAACGCTGCGATTCTGTGCGCCAGTCAATGGATCAAACCAGCTTATTTGATCAACTTCCTCGTCAAACAATTCTATGCGCACCGCATCACGGTCTGAATCCGCCGGGAAGATATCGATGACATCGCCCCTGACCCGGAATTCCCCCCGTTTGAACTCGACATCGTTACGCGTGTATTGAAGCTCGGCAAGACGTTTAATAATGTTCCGTTGACTGGCCTTATGCCCACGGGACAAATGCAGCACCATCTTCAGATAGGCATTCGGATCGCCCAAACCATAGATTGCTGAAACAGTGGCAACAATAATGACATCAGGTCGCTCAAGCAGCGACTTGGTCGCAGACAAGCGCATCTGTTCGATGTGTTCATTGATATTGGAATCCTTCTCGATATAGGTATCGGAGGCTGGCAGATAGGCTTCTGGCTGGTAGTAATCGTAATAGGAGACAAAATACTCCACCGCATTCTCCGGGAAATACTCGCGCATCTCGCTGTATAGCTGTGCAGCGAGGGTCTTGTTCGGCGCCAGTATCAGGGCCGGGCGTTTAACCGCGTCAATGACACTGGCGATCGTGAAGGTCTTGCCGGAACCGGTCACGCCGAGCAGTGTTTGGTGTGCAAGTCCATCGTTTAGCCCGTCACATAAACCAGCAATGGCTGCCGGTTGATCCCCGGCGGCCTTGTAGTCGCAGGTCAGTTTAAATTGTTCTGTCTCGCTCATTTAACACTGCTATCATAGGCACTCTAACAACCCATCACGACTATCAGGATTAGGAATTTTGAGTATTGAACTTTCAAAACGTGTTCAGCGCGTCAAACCCTCTCCAACCCTTGCAGTAACAGCCAGAGCCGCTGCTTTACGCGCAGAAGGCAAGGATGTCATAGGGCTGGGCGCCGGCGAACCTGATTTCGATACCCCCGAACATATTAAACAGGCGGCAATCACAGCCATTAAAGACGGATTCACCAAATACACACCGGTCGGTGGAACGCCTGCATTCAAAAAAGCAATTTGCAGCAAGTTCAAGCGCGAAAACAAGCTGGACTATCAACCCGGGCAGGTACTGGTTTCCTGTGGCGGTAAACAAAGTTTTTACAATATGGCGCAGGCGTTACTCAATGCGGGTGACGAAGTTATCATCCCTGCTCCGTATTGGGTTTCATATCCCGACATGGTGCTACTGGCCGATGCTGCACCTGTCATCATCATGGCGGGTCACGAGCAGCAGTTTAAAATTACGCCTGCGCAATTAAACGCTGCAATTACACCCAATACGCGGCTATTTGTTATAAACAGCCCCTCGAATCCGACCGGTGTAGCTTATACCTCAGAAGAG
Source organism: Gammaproteobacteria bacterium (assembly GCA_036985915.1). GTDB lineage: Bacteria > Pseudomonadota > Gammaproteobacteria > JAJDYQ01 > JAJDYQ01 > BTQO01. The sequence goes on from BTQO01000159.1 coordinate 2,378, forward strand.
TTAGGCGCGTTGGGCGAAGTGTTACGTCAATATCCGAAGGTACTTATTGCCACTGACGATATGTATGAACACATCCTGTGGAATCATGCGCCCTTTGTAAACATCGTAAATGTTTGTTCCGATTTGTACGATCGCACGATTGTGCTCAACGGTGTATCCAAGGCCTATTCCATGACCGGATGGCGCATTGGGTATGCTGCGGGACCAGAATCTCTGATCAAGGCCATGACCAAGATCCAGTCCCAAAGCACATCCAACGCAACATCGATTTCACAGGTAGCAGCGCAGGCGGCACTTGAGGGGGATCAATCATGCATTGAACCGATGTTAACTGCATTCAGGGAACGGCATGATTTTGTTGTGAATGCACTCAACGCCATGAACGGTGTTCAGTGCCTACCCAGTGACGGTACGTTTTATTCGTTTCCTGACATGCGTACCGCAATCAAGAGCGGGGGCTATGAGAATGATGTGGCGTTTGCAGAACAGCTTCTGGTTGAAGCGGGGGTGGCACTGGTGCCCGGATCTGCGTTTGGCACCGAAGGGTACATGCGCATCTCGTTTGCCACCAGCATGGAGAACCTGCACAAGGCCATGGAACGACTACAAGGTGTGTTGGACAGGTAACGGGGGATGATTCGATTAACTGGCTCCCCGGGACGGGCTCGAACCGCCGACCCGGTGATTAACAGTCACCTGCTCTACCAGCTGAGCTACCGGGGATCTAAAGGCGGCGTATACTACCGGTGACACCCCTTAGGGTCAATGAGCTCAAAGACCCCAATCAGGCGAGTAGTGTCAGTACATTAGTGTTTGGAATCAACGACTTGCTTTAAATAGTTAAGAAAGTCGTTAGCCACATCGGGGTGCTTTAACCCCATTTCTACATTGGCCGTTAAATAGCCGAGCTTCGAACCACAATCATACCGTTTACCATTGAACGACCAGGCAAGGATACGTTCGGTTTTCAGTAGCGCGGCAATTGCATCGGTAAGCTGTATTTCACCACCGCGATCGGGGCCTATGGCCTGCAACTGTTTAAAGATGCCCGGGGTTAAAATGTAGCGGCCGGTGATTGCATGGTTGGACGGTGCTTCACCGGGTTTTGGTTTTTCAACGACACCTGAAACTGCGGCAAGCGCAG
>BTQO01000160.1:0-3516 GCA_036985915.1 Gammaproteobacteria bacterium
GCCGTGCGTATTTTCGAAATGACCTCGGAAGGTGAATGGGAGCGTGCGGCATTACCGGCGCTAACACTCATTCTAATCGGCTTTTTCCCGGTGTTATTGCTGGTTCGGCGCAGCGGGCGTCATTGATGGGCGCACCCTTGAGGCATAGGTTATTGTGTGGGTTGGTTTCGGCGCGGCGTGTCGTTATAGTACGGCTTCCAATATGTGCCACTGGCAGGAGAGATCCCAGGCATTTCATTTTAGGTTGACAGCGATTGAGTGACGATTGGAACCACTTAACCGGGGTTCAACTTTTTTGGCCATGGATGGCCTTATGACCGTTTATATATTTTTCAAAGGTTTGGCCCTATGGCCGTGGAGTACAGGATGTACCCTAAAGGGCATAAATGCGAGAGCGGCTTTGGTTCTTAAGAGAAATCGCGGCTGATGTGCGATCCACCGAAAGGAAGGGGACAACACGTCCCACACTCTTTATAGGTAAACGGATTAAGGGGCGGCGCGGCCTGCGTCGCTTTTTTTATAAGCAATAAGAAACTGTGACATGAGCAACAACCAAACAGCGTTGTACGATAAACACCTTGAATTAGGTGCCAAGATTGTGGATTTTGCCGGCTGGGATATGCCGTTGCATTACGGTTCCCAACTGGAGGAACACCACAAGGTTCGTAACGAAGCCGGTATGTTCGACGTGTCCCACATGATCGTGACAGATTTCGAAGGTGCGGCTGCCAAAGACTTTCTGCGATATTTATTGGCCAATGATGTTGAGCGTCTTAGATACAATGGCAAGGCGTTATACAGTTGCATGCTCAAACAGGACGGCGGGATTATCGATGACCTGATCATCTACCTGCTTGAACCCGGTCGCTACCGCCTGGTGACCAATGCCGGTACACGCGACAAAGTTATGGCCTGGATTGGCGATCAGATCAAACGCTTTGATGTTGCCATGACGGCCCGTGACGATCTGTCGATGATTGCCGTGCAGGGGCCAAAGGGTCGTCAACGGGTGATGTCGATTCTCGATAATGGAGCCCGCAGCCAGGCCTCCGGGTTAAGTAGTTTTTTTGCCACCCAGGCTCAGGAGTTGTTTATCGCGCGTACCGGTTATACGGGTGAAGACGGATTTGAAATTATGTTGCCCAACGGGCAGGCACCCGGATTCTGGCAACGCCTGCTCGATGTTGGGGTTGTCCCATGCGGTCTGGGTGCACGCGACACGTTACGCCTTGAAGCAGGTATGAATCTGTATGGGGCCGATATGGACGAACACACCAGCCCGCTGGTATCCGCGCTTAGCTGGACCGTTGCGTTTGATCCAAAGGACCGGGACTTTATCGGACGAAAGGCGTTGGAGGCTGAACGCGCTGCAGGTCCAAAGCAAAAAATGGTTAGTCTGGTATTGCAGGGCAAAGGTGTGATGCGCGGGCATCAGAAAGTCATGGTGGAGGGTGCCGGTGAAGGTGTGATTACGAGCGGTGGTTTTTCGCCAACCTTGAATCGTTCCATTGCGCTTGCGCGCGTACCAACAGAAACAAAAGACCATTGCCAGGTCGACATTCGTGGGCGGATGATTCCGGCAACTGTGGTTAAACCACCCTTAGTGCGTAACGGCAGGGTACTGATCGAACTGTAATAGTTTCGTTCGTATTGATTTAACATATAGGGAGATTTTTATGAGCAATATCCCGGACAATTTACGTTATTCCAAAAATCACGAGTGGGCGCGCGAAGAAGGTGACGGTAGTATTACGATGGGTATCACCGATCATGCACAGGAACTGCTCGGCGACCTGGTCTATGTCGAGACGCCGGAAATTGGTAACGCCGTTCAAGCCAGCGAAGTGTGTGCAGTGATCGAATCGGTAAAAGCTGCCTCCGATGTTTATTGTCCGGTCACGGGCGTTGTGGTTGCCGTCAACGAGGAACTGGCCGATGCACCTGAGCGTGTTAACCAGGAGCCCTATGAGGGCGGCTGGATGTTTCGCATCAAACCGGATAACTCAGATGCATTGGCAGGGTTGATGGATGCCGCAGCGTATCAGGTGCATTGTGACGCAGAGGCACATTAATCGTGAGCTCTTTGATCTTTTAAGCAGCAGCTAAAGTACACTCGTAAACCATGCCTTTTATCCCGCATACCGATCAGGACGTTCAGGACATGCTGGCGGAAATCGGTGCCGGGCGTATCGATGATTTGTTTGACGAAATCCCGCACGTTCTTCGTTGTGGTGAGTTGACCGACCTACCCGATGGTATGACTGAAATGGAAGTCACACGCCTCATGCGTGAACGCGCGCAGGCCGATGGGCAGCCGTTGTGCTTTATCGGTGCCGGTGCCTATGAACACCACATCCCGGCTGCCGTTTGGGAAATCACCACGCGGGGCGAGTTTTACAGCGCCTACACGCCCTATCAGGCAGAAGCCAGTCAGGGCACGTTGCAGCTGTTGTATGAGTACCAGACCATGATGGCCGGGCTGATGGGTCTGGATGTATCCAATGCGTCGTTATATGACGGTGCAACAGCGCTCGCCGAAGCGATTTTAATGGCCGTGCGATTAAATAGAAAATCCAAATCGCGCCGAATCCTGATACCTAAAAGCCTGCATCCGGCCTACCGCAAGGTTGCCCATACCATTGTCTCGAATCAAAATATTGAACTCATCGAAATACCCATCGACTGCGGATCCGGCCGCACCAATCCTGAAGAACTATCGCGTTATCAGGATCAGGACATCACCGCTCTGGTCATACCGCAGCCCAACTTCTTTGGTGTCATTGAAGCGGTTGATCAGTTAACCGACTGGGCCTGCACCAATGGGGCTATGAGTATCGCAGTGGTTAACCCGTTGGCCATGAGTGTGCTAAAACCGCCCGGTCAGTGGGGTGGCAAGGGTGTGGATATCGCCTGCGGCGAAGGTCAGCCCCTGGGTATCCCGTTGGCATCCGGCGGACCGTATTACGGATTTTTGACCTGTCGCGCGCGGCATGTTCGCCAGGTACCGGGACGCATCATCGGGCGCACGGTCGATCTCGAAGGTAAGCCCGGGTTTACCCTGACACTGCAGGCACGCGAACAACACATTCGCCGTTCCAGGGCAACGTCCAATATTTGCACCAACCAGGGATTGATGGTGACTGCATCAACGATTCATATGTCTTTGCTGGGCGCACACGGTCTGGCCAGGGTAGCCGAGGCTTCTCATGCCAATACACGTGGATTGGTGGAACGGCTCGATACTGTGGCCGGCATTAAGCGGTTGTTTAACACGGCTTATTTCCATGAGGTTGTCTACCAGATCGATGCACCACTGGACGGTGTGTTGCGCACCCTGGCGGCCCACAACGTACAGGCTGGATATACGCTGGAAAATGACTATCCTGAATTGGGTAACGCATTGCTGATATGCGCCACTGAAACCAAAACAGCATCTGATCTTGATCATTATGCCGAGTTATTAGAACGTGTGGTGGGATTACAACAAGCAACCAAATGTCCCGTGCAACCAAAGAT
>BTQO01000161.1:0-3511 GCA_036985915.1 Gammaproteobacteria bacterium
ATTGGGAAACATTACCGGTTCTCTCGGCGCACTGTTTCTGGATCGTTCTGATATTTCACCAAGCCCGACCGGCGCCCTGAGTACCAATGGCGGCATTAGTGCCGCACTTAATCTGGATGCCACTACAACGCCAACGTTTCCCGACGCCGGCGTGGGTAATGCCTCCGCCGGACCGCCGTTTGATCGCACCAATCCATCGACCTATAGCAACTCCACGTCGATGACCATTTATGATTCACTGGGTAACCCGGTGGTCGCCACGACGTATTTTCGCAAGACCGCAACCAATCTAAGTTGGGACGCGCACTTGTGGATTACCAATGCCGCCGGCACCTCTACCGAAGTACTGCCGCAGGGCTACGGCGCCAATGTGCCGGCGCGTATGGTATTTAACACCAACGGTACGCTCGCCAGCGTGACACCGACAGTGGGTCCGGGAACGACCGTTGATTATCAGACGGTTAACCCTGGAACCGGTGCCGCGGTACTCGACTTTGAAGTCGCTTTTGCCGGCACTACCCAGTTCGGTAGTCCTTTCAGTGTTAACTCCCTGACCCAGGATGGATTCACCAGTGGTCGTCTGAGTGGAATCGATATTTCCAGCAGCGGCATTGTGCAGGCACGTTTCACCAACGGCCAGAACCGTACGCTGGGCCAGGTGGCGTTGGGTAACTTCTCCAACCCGCAGGGCCTGCAGCAACTGGGTGATACCGCCTGGGCCGAAACCGCCGACTCCGGTGCCGCGCTGGTGGGTGCACCGAATACCGCCAGCCTGGGTGCGATTCAGTCCGGCGCCCTTGAGGGCTCCAACGTGGATCTGACCGCACAGCTGGTCAATATGATCACCGCACAACGTAACTTCCAGTCGAATGCGCAGGTGATCTCCACTGCCGACACGGTTACGCAAACGATTATCAACATTCGATGAGATGAGAAGCAGGGGGGTGAGGGGAGAAGAGTGAGGAGAATGTACGCTCGACACGAAAGTCGGCGACAGTAACACCTCACTCTTCACCCCTCACTCCTAACGGAGAAGACCATGGATCGCATGATATTTCTTGCCATGAACGGAGCGCGCCAGCTGGAGTTGGCGCAGGCCGTCAATACGCAAAACCTGGCCAACGTCAGCACCACTGGTTTTCGTGCTGATCTGGCGTCGGTTCGTGCCCTGGAGATAAAAGGCGAGGGATTGCCCACTCGTATTTACGCGGTAACCGAGGGCGAAACCGTCGATTTTTCACACGGCTCGATCTTGACCACCGGCCGCGAACTGGATATTGCCGTCAGTGGAGACGGCTGGATCGCAGTACAAGGCCGGGACGGTACCGAAGCTTATACCCGCGCGGGTGATTTTCGTGTCTCTGCCAGCGGGCAGCTGGAAACCGGTGTTGGTCACCCCGTGTTGGGTAACGACGGTCCAATTTCCGTGCCGCCGGCAGAGACCGTGACCATTGGTGCGGATGGCACCGTGTCCGTCCGACCCTTGGGCCAGACGGCATCGACGCTGACGGTGGTTGATCGCATCAAATTGGTGAATCCACCGAAAGAAGATCTGACCAAGGGTGCAGACGGCCTGATTCGATTGCGCGGCGAACCAGGTGCGGTTGCCGATGCCGACATCGCGGTGCGTGTTGTTTCCGGTTCTCTGGAATCGAGCAACGTCAACGCCATCGAGGCCATGGTCAACATGATTACTCTGTCACGTCAGTTTGAAATGCAAATCAAGGGCATGAAAACCGCAGAGGAAGTGGATCAGGCCGCAGTGCAGTTGATGCGAATAGGATAAACCGCCCTTAACGCAGAGACGCCAGGACATAAAGGTAAGGTAAGCATGAAATTAAATTCGAAAATTTTTCAATCTCCGCGTCGTTGCGGCAAGAAGTTAGTTTTCTTCAGGAGTAATTAGATATGAATCCTTCACTTTGGATCGCCAAAACCGGACTCGATGCGCAACAAACGCGTATGGCTGTCATTTCCAATAACCTGGCCAACGCCAATACGACGGGTTACAAACGTTCGCGCGCAGTATTTGAAGATTTGTTGTATCAAAATGTACGTCAGGTTGGAGCGCAGTCAACTCAAAGTACTCTTCTACCTTCCGGCTTGTCTCTGGGGACCGGTGTCCGAATCGTTGCCACCGTAAAACAGCATACGCAAGGCAATGTCACGAACACAGGTAATGCGCTGGATAGCGCAATTCAGGGTCGCGGATTTTTCCAGATTCTTTTACCGGACGGCAATACCGGCTACACCCGCGATGGTTCGTTCCAGCTAGATGCACAGGGTCAGATGGTTACTTCCAGCGGTTACGCCGTGCAGCCTGGCATCACCATCCCCAGTGATGCACAAAGTATTACCATTGGTAGCGATGGCACGGTGTCGGTGCTGACACCGGGTGCATCTACGCCAACCCAGGTCGGTACGCTGCAGCTTGCCGATTTCGCCAATGCCACCGGTCTGCAGTCCTATGGACGCAATCTCTATCTCGAAAGCGCTTCCAGTGGTTCGCCCCAGGTGGGGACGCCGGGCCTCAACGGCATCGGCTCACTGGAGCAAGGTTTTCTTGAGAGCTCCAACGTCAATGTTGTGGAAGAACTGGTCAATATGATTGAAACGCAGCGCGCCTACGAGATGAACGCGAAGGCGATTTCAACCAGCGATCAAATGTTGTCTTACGTCAGCAACCAGTTGTAGCGCTGTGAGGGTTCAATAAAATGAAAATCATCGGAAAATTGTCCAGCCTGATGTTGCTTGCTGTCTTCGTGTCGGCTTGCTCAAGTACGCCACCAAAACCGGATCCTGCCTATGCACCGGCAGTGCCGGAGGCTATGAGCAAACCGCAACAAACCAACGGTTCGATCTATCAGTCTCGCTTCAGCATTGCATTGTTTGAAGATCGGCGTGCTCGCCGGATTGGCGACATCATCAATATTGTGCTGACCGAGAGTACTCAGTCAAGTAAAAACGCCAAGACCAAGCTTGCCAAGACTAATGAAGTGACACTGAATAACCCAACCATTATGGGCGGCGCCGCCGCCGCGGGTAGTGGCACCCTGGCAATGGGGTTTGATACCGAGCACGCGTTTGATGGCAGCGGTAGCAGTAGTCAGAGCAACAGTCTGTCTGGCAACATCGCGGTGACCGTGATGGAAATTCTTCCCAACGGAAATATGAAAGTGCGCGGTGAGAAGCTGCTGACCCTGAATCAGGGATCTGAATATATTCGGTTATCCGGCATCGTGCGCCCGATTGATGTGCGCTCGGACAACTCTGTGTTGTCAACACAAGTGGCCAATGCGCGCATTAGTTATGGCGGTACCGGTGCCTTGGCGGATGCCAACCGAAATGGCTGGTTGAGCCAGTTCTTTATGAAGGTATGGCCATTCTGATAAAGCAATTATGAATTATTAATTATGAATGTTTAATTAGTGTTGCGCCAAGGGCGCAGTTAGAAAGGCAATTATTAGTTATGAATGTTGAGTGTTTAATTAGTGTCGCGCAAATTGCGCAC
>BTQO01000162.1:0-3445 GCA_036985915.1 Gammaproteobacteria bacterium
GCATTGTCATCGGCAAATTCAAGCTCTGCCATCTATTAATGATGAATGATCGCAACTATCCCTGGTTCATATTGGTTCCTGATCGGGAAAATATTCAGGAGATCTATCAGCTTGATAACAAAGACCAGGCACTACTGGCCAGCGAGTCGTCTTACCTGTCGCAAAAACTGGCCCACAGACTGAAGGCTGACAAGATGAACATAGCGGCGCTGGGGAACATGGTTCCGCAATTACATATTCATCATATTGTCAGGTACACGTCAGACCCGGCATGGCCCGAACCAGTATGGGGAAAGGTTCCGGCCAAACCTTATGACAAACAAGGCGTTCGATTAATGAAAATAAAATTGAAGCAGGTATTGTCCGACAAAGAATTCCGGTTTAGTTAAGTCTTCTGAGCGCTGGTCTCTGTACTAAGCAAGTCATCTCGTTTCATTAAATACAGCACCAGTAAGATTGCCGGAACCCCCACCGCTGCCGCATACAAGAAGAAAGAAACATAACCATAACCATCAACAATAAATCCTGAAAAACCGCCAATAAACTTTCCTGGCAAAGTCATAAGAGAGCTAAACAAGGCGTATTGGGTAGCGGTGTAAGAGCGATTGGTCAGACTTGACAGGTAGGCGATAAAAGCTGCATTCGACAACCCCCCGCTAAGATTGTCAGCTGTTATCACCATAGCTAACAACGGCGCGCTAGTTCCTCCAATGACAGCCATCAAGGCAAATAACAGATTGGTTGATGCGACCATCACCGCACCAAGTAGTAGTGGGCGCATAATACCATACCGAACTACCAACAATCCTCCGAGTGCCGCGCCCCCAATTGTCATAAAGAAACCAAATATCTTTGCAACATTTGCAACTTCAGTTTTGGTGAATCCTAAATCGTGATAAAAAGGATTGGCCATCACCCCCATTGTGATATCACTCAGTCGAAACACACCGATAAATAATAGAATTACCAGCGCTAATGTGCCATTGCGTTTAAAGAAATCAACAAACGGACAAACGACAGCACCAATGAACCAGGCCATCGCATCACGTGCGCGCTGTGGCCAATGGTGTGAGCGTTCCAGAAAATCCATCACTCGTTGCTCAAGCATAGCGCCTTCAGGTGATTCACCGTTTTCTGGCTCACTGATAATCAGTGTTGTAACAAATCCCACAGCCATCAGCATAGCCATCACCAGGTAGGCTGTTGACCAGGATAAATACTCAGCCAAATACAGTGCACCAGCTCCAGCAACCAACAATGCAATACGGTAACCACCAATATAGGTTGCAGCCATCACCGCTTGCTTGCGAGCGTCTATTGCTTCGATGCGATAGGCATCAATGGAAATATCCTGTGTTGCTGATGAAAATGCCACCAACAAGCCAAACCAGATAATAGGTGTTAAATCACTCGATGGATCAGATAACGACATGCCGAACAGACCGAAAGCAATGCCGCATTGAGCCAGCAACATCCAGCTGCGCCTCCGTCCAAGTAAGCGCGTAAGAATGGGAAGGTGCACACGATCTACTACTGGTGCCCAAAAAACCTTGATTGAATACGTAATGCCAATCCAGCTGAACAAACCAATCATGCTGCGACTAATATTCTCGTCTGCCAACCAGAATGATAATGTCGAAAATACTAACAGGAATGGCAAACCAGCAGAAAAACCCAGGAACAACATACCCAGTACACGCGGATGCAGATAGACGCGGACTGCTTCGCCCCAGCTTAAAGTCTGGGCCAATGGCATTAACTTGCTTCCAACTCGTAGTCGTAATCAATAATGAGTGGCGCATGATCCGAGAACCACTTATCTTTATATATTCGTTCACTTTTTGCCCTGGAAGCAATACCCGGTGTGGCGATATGATAGTCAATGCGCCAACCCACATTTTTGGTGCGGGCCTGGCCACGATTCGACCACCATGTGTACTGGTCTTGTTTCTGATTCAGAACCCGGAATACATCTACATAACCCACTTCATCAAATAATTTTGTTAACCAGGCCCTTTCCTCAGGCAGGCAACCTGAATTCTTCTGATTGCTCTTCCAGTTCTTGATATCGATTTCCTTATGCACGATGTTCCAGTCACCACAGAATATGTATTCCCGACCATCAAACTTGGCGGCTTGCAGAAACGGTGTCATCCAGTCCATAAAACGGTATTTCGCGGCCTGCCTTTGTTCGCCACTTGAGCCGGAAGGCAGATAAACAGAAACAATACTCAGATTACCAAAATCCGCCTGTATGTATCGTCCTTCAACATCAAACTCGGGAAGACCCAATCCCATGCGCACACGATCAGGCTGCTTGCGGCAGTATATGGCAACGCCGCTATAACCTTTCTTCTCGGCATCGTGAAAATAGCCATGAAATCCCTTTGGCGCCAGCATGGTATCCGTCAACTGATCCACCTGGGCCCTGGTTTCCTGAATGCAAATGATGTCCGCCTTCTGGCGCGCCAGCCATTGAAAAAACCCTTTTTTTGCCGCAGCGCGTATCCCGTTGACGTTGACAGTAATTACCCGCATAGAGTGAAGATACAGTAGCGAGTAGCGAGTAGCTAGTATATGGCAGCCAGTTATTGGTTTTTCCTCGCTACTAGTCACTCGCTACTCGCTACTGTATCTTCGCCCCATGAAAGATTATCAAAAAGAGTTTCTGGGCTATGCCATTGAGCTGGGCGTTATTCGTTTCGGTGAGTTTACTTTAAAGTCCGGACGGATCAGTCCCTACTTTTTCAATACTGGTCTTTTCAATAGCGGAACCAGGCTTGCCCGGCTGGGAAAATATTATGCAGCGGCGGCAATGGACGCAAATCTCGAATTTGATATGCTGTTCGGGCCTGCCTATAAAGGTATCCCGCTTTCCGTAACGACTGCAATCGCATTTGACGAAGTTTATGATCAGGATGTGCCCTGTGCTTTCAATCGCAAAGAAGCCAAGCAACACGGGGAGGGAGGAGTTGTTATCGGTGCTCCGCTCAAAGGCAAGGTGTTAATAATTGATGATGTTATCTCATCAGGAATTTCGGCCAAACAGGCAGCCGATCTTATTCAGGCCAATGGTGCGCAAACTGCAGGCATAATCATTGCGCTTAACCGGCAGGAAAAGGGTAGTAACCATAGTTCTGCGGTACAAGAAATCGAGGAACTGCTTGGTGTGAGTGTAACCAGTATTGTCGGGTTGGATACCCTGGTCGACTACATGGCACAATGCGGGGGGTTTGAACTTGAGCTGGTTGCAATCAACCGCTATCGAGACCAATACGGGTGTTAATTCCGTATCAAATTACAGCGACCATGCGACCCTAGTGAGTACGGCGCTCCGGGAAATGCGTCACCAGACTTTCTTCGTGTACTTCACCCCGGAGCCGGGCGTTGTGTGAAATAGATATCATCGGAGCTCTAATATCACCTTCCACATAGGCGGTATCAC
>BTQO01000163.1:0-3437 GCA_036985915.1 Gammaproteobacteria bacterium
CATGATATGTACGGTGAAACCGAAACCGATGAGCAGGCCCATGCCCCAGGCCACGGTAAACATGGCCACCGCCATCACCGGCAGAATCAAGGTCACCTTGCGGAACAGGAACCACAGCAGCAGGAAGATCATCATGCCACTCACTGGTGACATGATGCCCATCTGATAGAACATCTCGGCACCGAACCGGTCCTCGGCGATGGGCAGTCCGGCAAGATAGTAGCGCTGTCCGGGTTCCAGTTCGGCCTTGACCAGCGTCTCGATCTCGCGGCCGATGCGGTGCGCCTGATCCTTGCTAACGATGGGTACATAGATGGCGACCCCTTTACCGTTTTCCGACGAGACCTTGTCGACTAACAGTGGATTGGTCGCAATGGCGGCGCGAATCGCCTCGCTACCCGCTTCATCCGGCGGAGGCTCGCGCATGATACGCCGCACGTCGAGCAGCCCGGCCATGGCGCGCACATTGTTGGTGGTGGTAAGACTGACGATGTCATCGGTGATCACTCCGGGGATCATGGTAATCCCGTCGATAATGCGGTCCACCTTTGCCAGGGTATCCGGCCGGAAGATTCCCGATTCGTCAGTGATGCCGAGGACAATCAGATCATGGATGCCAAAATTCTTTTTAAGCTCGTTATACAGTGCCCGGTCGGGATTATCCGCTGACAGCATGTTCTCGGGATCGGTATCAATGTGTATCTTCACGAACTGGGCGCCGAACCCCAGGGTCAACAGGAACGTGACCACCAGTGTGGTCTTAGGGAAGTCCATGGACAATCCTATTAATCGTTTCATCATTACCTTGCCCTCATTGTTCGTTGGTGAACACCGTATTTAGTCAGCGTTAAACGGATCGGTTCACCGATGCGCTATTCCCATTCCATTTCCTGAAAGACATTGTGTTTGTAGATGGAATCAGAACCATTTAAACAACCAGTATTTTTCATAAGCGACTTTACCCAGATGCATCAGATAGCCCGGTTGGTAAAGTTTCATTTGTGGGACGGGTTCAGCATAGAAATTACCTTGACCAAACCCGGCCTTGCCATCGCCGGTTTCGATAAAACAGGCACCGTGCCCGTCAAATTGTCTGGGTGCTCCTTTGCCGGTAAGTTCATGGACCAGATTGTGAACCACTACCTCGGCCTGGCCGTGCGCAATCACACCTGCTTTGGGCAAAGGCTTTCTCACGCTCAGCATGATACCCGTCACATCGCCTATGGCATAAACCCGGGGAAACTTCGTTGCCATGGTGTACTTGTCCACGGGGATCCAGCCACTCTCACCCACCAGACCCGCATCACGTACAACCTGTGGTGCACGGTGTGGAGGAACATAGACCAACAAATCAAAATCCGCCGTGGCGCCATTGGTGAAATGAATTCGTTTCTTGTCTGGATCTACTTCTTTAACCGCGTGCTCAGAATGGTAGCTTATGCCTTTTTCTTCCACCATCGTGCGCAGCTGACGGGAGTTTTCAGAACCGGCCAACGACATGGGGCCGGGTTCCGGTGTATAGATGTCAATTTGAACATCATCTCGTATGTTTCGTTTACGACAGTCATTCTCAAGCAACAGCGCTGCTTCCACCGGTGCGGCCGGACATTTGAACGGCACCGAACAAACCAGTACCACGATACGTCCCTGCTGAAATTTCGAGCGCGTCTCGTTTAACCGCTCAGCTCCTTCCAGTGTGTAAAAGGTATGGCCGGCCTCGCTCAGACCGGGAACCGTTTCCGGCGCCATTTCGGCACCCAGTGCAATCACCAGATAGTCAGCTGTTATGTTCTCACCATTAACTTTTACACTTCGCTGTTCAGCGTCTATTTTTTCTATGTCTCCCTGAATAAGCTCAACACCAAGCTTTGACAGTCTGGTTCGCGGTCGTGAAATATTTTCCGAGCGGCGTAACCCGACCATCAACCACGGAAACGAAGGTGCAAAGACATAACTGGCTTCACGTTCAATCAGTACAACACGATGTTCTGATGGCAGTTGTTTGCGCAACCGGGTAGCGGTGACGATACCGCCGATGCCACCACCCAGTACAACTATGGTTCTGGATTGACTAGTCATTTTAATATCACTCCACAGGGTAACCGTTTTGGTTCCAGCCAGTCATACCTCCCTTGACAATATGAACATCGGCAAAACCATTACGTGTCAGTATTTGTGCTGCCTTCGCGGAACGTTTATCTGTTCTGCAAACGATTGCTATGGTTGATTCCGTATAGTCAGTCAGGTCATCAATACGTGACTCAAGCTGTTCCAGTGGTATATGGGTCACACCGGCAATATGACCCTGCTCACCAAGATATTCGTCCTGGCTGCGTACATCCAGAATCAGGGGCTTGTTGTTTTCATCGATACGTTGCTTAAGTGTTTCGATGTTCATCTCCGGGCCGCGGCGCATCTTGGCTATCCAGCGTGGAAGAAAGGCCACCACGGCCAGTAATGCCAGCGCCAGCAGGGCCTTTTGTATCAAACCCTCCCCGCCTGCAACTGCTTCACGCCCGGCATAACCTACATAGGTATAGGCGATTGCACCTGGCAACATGAACAGATAGGTGGCACCAACATAAGCGGATAATCTTATTTTTGTCAGCCCCAGGGCATAGTTCAGCAGGTTAAATGGAAACAGGGGTACCAGCCTGACAAACGCAACAAAGCGCCAGCCTTCTGATTCAACACCATTGATAAGCTGTTTGATTCGACCTCCCGCTTTTTGAGCAACCATATCTGATGCCAGGTAACGTGCAATGACAAAACAGATTGTTGCTCCGAGCGTTGCGCCGGTCAGGTTATACACGGTACCCATTACCGGACCAAACAAGGCCCCACCTGCAAGTGTGAGCACCGAACCGGGAAAGAACAAGATGGTGCCAACGGCATACAGCAACATAAACACGATGGGACCGGCAGCACCTGCGTTTTGCACCCAGTTTTCCAGTGCCACTACATCTACCTGGTCGCGATACATAATCGCAACCACGATTCCTGCCAGCAATATCGCGAAAAGTGATAGACGTATGGCCTTACTTTTCATTCGATTCGCTCCATTCACGACGATTGATCGCATAGCTGCTGATCTTGCCAATAAACGGTAAGACCAGCATACCCGGCAGCCATGACGCGACTTTTGTTGTACGATATTTGTGTATGCCTATGGTCATGTTTTTATGGCCTGCACGAGGCTGATCACGGTAGGTACCAAACAAACGATCCCACCATGAAAGATTAAAGCCGAAATTACTGTTGGCCTCATCATCTTCTATTGAATGATGCACTCGATGCATGTCGGGCGTCACGATAAAAAAGCGCAGGACCTTGTCCAGTGTTTTTGGCAAGCCGACATTGCCATGATTAAACATGGCCATTGCATTCAGAACGACTTCAAATATCACCACGGCCACGACCGGTGGTCCCAGTAACAG
>BTQO01000164.1:0-3421 GCA_036985915.1 Gammaproteobacteria bacterium
AAGGTAAAATCAAGAGTGTCTGAACTTGAGACCATGATCGCCAGTCTCAAGGAACAATATAAACGAATCGATAACCTGCCAGCCCACCAGGACTAGCATGATGCAACCATCAAGCTGCCTGCAAAACCATTTGTATGTATGTCAACTCGTCTGTCATTAATAGAATGTGTAATGTACTGCGCGTTCAAATATTAAGACCGGCAAAATAATGGATTTCTTCCGCAGAAATCCTGCAGCAAAGCTGTGAATCTGAAAACCAATAAATTTAACCCTGTCAGCGTTGATTAGTTTATTGGATGCGTAAACGACTGAAGCCCTGATTACGCATAAAAAAGGCCATTGCTTTACTGTTAGGGCCTTTTAGACACCAGTCAACATTAGCACAAGCTTGACCAGGCCAAAGATCGCAAGCACCAACGTTAACGTAAAGACAACGCCGATAATAATATACTGCATGGGCTTGCCATGGGTAAAATCCCGTTCACGTTTCTCATTGCTCTGCACCCCACATGCCGCCGCCAACACGCTTTTGGTGACTCCCCAAAGACTGGGGGGCTGATTACGTTGTTCCATGACGAAAATTCACCTAACCTATAGGCTGTGTATTCTAAATGATATGGATCACGCTTGTCTGCCAACATACTTTATGGAAAACCAATGATCATTAAACGAACACCGTTATCAATCGTGTTCGCGGCATTACTCCTCGCACCTGTTCTGCAAACCGAAGCTGAGGGTGTATACAAATGGGTGGATGAGAAGGGCAAAGTTCATTTCGGCGACCGGCCCCCTGAAAACTTAGGACAGCAACTCAATATTGACTCCTCGCCAACCCATCCTGGGGTAAAATCCAATGCCCAATCCCAATTAGAAGCTCGAGATCGATTACTGGATGCGTATGCAGCAGAACGGGCTGAAAAAGAACAGGCAGCTTATGAAAATAAGGCAAAGGAAGAGCAACTTGCCAAGACCTGTGCGCGCGCAAGAGATCAGTTAAAAGTATTGCAAAATTCAAAATACGTTTATGACGTCGATAAAGACGGCAAAAGAATTATATATACGGATGCCGAACGAAAGCAGACAACAGATGAATTGAAACGAAAGATAAAAGAACGCTGCAAGTAAAAGCCCAACTCAGTCTGTACTGATTATTGCTAACAACTGCTGGTTCCTATATTCCGGTAATTCCACCAGCGCCGGACAACCTGACTGGTAACCGTTTTCTGCCCCAACCTCCGGGTGGCCCATCAAAAACACCGGCGCATTGTGTGCCGCACTGAATGCAATGGCCATCGTCGGTAAGATTCCAGTCGCTTAACAAATACCAGTCACGGCCAATCAGTTTCACCCCGCACTGGTGGCAATAGGTACTGTCATGCACTTCATCATGAATATTGCCCGTAAATGCATATCGAACGCCATTCCTGCGTGCGATCTGAACAGCCTTGACCAATGTGGCAGGCGGTGTACTGGGTTTATCCATCATTTTCCAGTCCGGATGGAACGCACTGAAATGCATCGGTACGTCGGGGCCCAGATGTTCGACCACCCATTGCGTCATTTCTTCCAACTCCCGTTCGCTGTCGTTTTCACCGGGTATTAACAGTGTGGTTAGTTCAAACCACACGTCGGTTTTATGTTTTAAATACACAAGCGTATCCAGCACCGGCTTTAGGTGCCCACCGCAAATCTTGTGATAGAACCGGTCAGTGAATGCCTTCAGATCAACATTGGCTGCATCCATGTGGCTGAAAAAATCTTCAGCCGGTTCAGGTTCGATATAGCCGGCAGTTACGGCCACTGACTTGATGCCCTGTTCATGGCAGGCATCTGCCACATCATTGGCATATTCAATAAAAATCACCGGATCGTTATAGGTATAGGCAACGCTGGTGCAATTAAGCTGCTTCGCTGCATTGGCAATCATTTCCGGTGACGCAGTATCCGCCAATGTATCGATCTCTCTTGATTTACTGATATCCCAGTTCTGGCAAAACTTACAGGCAAGGTTACAACCGGCGGTACCAAAAGAAAGTACCGGGGTGCCCGGTAGAAAATGGTTTAAGGGTTTCTTTTCGATCGGGTCAACACAATAACCGCTTGAGCGACCGTAGGTAGTCAGCACGATCTGGTTATTCTGGTTGGCACGCACGAAGCACAGCCCACGCTGACCTTCCTTGAGCTTGCATGCGCGCGGGCAGACATCGCACTGGATACGGCCATCCGGTAACTGATGCCACCAGCGTGTGGGCACCACATCGCTCACCACGCCATCGGCCAATGCGGGCAGCTTTAGTGATTCCAATCGTTCAGCCATACTACAAGCATAGCAATGGAGCACTGGCTGGTGCAGCATAAATACGGCACACGCTTGCGTGTGATCAAGGAGACCCTGGTGCGCCTGACAAGGTACGTCTGACGGACCCTTCAGGATCGCTATACTAGGGAAACTATGAATCAATCAGACCTTGGCTTAGCTATTTAGGAAAACAGGTCACTACACGCGATGCTCAACACCAGAAAAGCGGCAGTCGCCGGTGCATTCTACCCGGCTGACATCAACGATTTGCGGTCTATGATCGATGCGCTGCTGGAGGCCGCTGGTTCCGAGGGCGACCCGCCGAAGGCCCTGATCGTGCCGCATGCGGGCTATGTCTATTCCGGCCCCATTGCAGCAACCGCCTATGCCCGCCTGAAACCGCAGCGCCACACCATCAAGCGCGTGGTATTGCTTGGCCCGGCACACCGGGTACCGGTCTCTGGGCTGGCCACGAGCAGTGCGGATTATTTTGAAACCCCGCTTGGCAAGATTCCATGCGACCGCGAGGCCATCAATGCCATCACCGACCTTAGTGGTGTGGGAATTTCTGATGCCGCTCACCACGATGAACACAGTCTTGAGGTTCACCTGCCCTTTTTGCAGCGATTATTCGATGACTTCAAACTCGTGGCCCTGGTCGTGGGCGATGCAGATCCGGCACTCGTGGGCGAGGTTCTGGAACAACTTTGGGGTGGCCCGGAAACGCTGATTGTCATCAGTTCCGATCTGAGCCACTTCTACGATTACAACACCGCCCAACGGCTTGATGGTGCCACCGCAAACGCAATTGAAACATTGCGCTATGAAGATATCGGTTATGAAGACGCCTGTGGCAGAAACCCGGTCAATGGCCTTTTGTATTACGCCCGCCGGCATGGCAGGCACATCGCAACACTGGACCTAAGAAATTCCGGCGACACCTCGGGCGATAAACACCGGGTAGTCGGGTACGGTGCGTTCGTGATGGAACACACCAACCCGAACAGTCGCTATACCGCCTCGGACGGTCAGACACTCATTGAGGTTGCCAAACAATCCATCAAGCATGGCCTTGAAACGGGACAACCCTCCAAAATTGATCTTGGCCAGTTTCCAAAACAC
>BTQO01000165.1:0-3373 GCA_036985915.1 Gammaproteobacteria bacterium
TTAAACCACTGCTCAAAGTTGTGGGCATGTTGCTCGACCAGTAATTCAGTCGGCGCCATGATCGCGACCTGATAACCCGCTTCAATCGTCTGCGCGGCCGCCGCGGCCGCGATCAGGGTTTTGCCGGAACCGACATCGCCCTGCACCAGACGTTGCATCGGATGCTGCTGTTCCAGATCTTGTCGCACTTCATTAATCACACGCACCTGGGCACCGGTTAATGTAAATGGCAATCGGGCAATGAGCTGTTGGTAAAGCCGGTTTTCCGTTTGCATCGACGGTGCCGCGTGTTTTTGTTTCGCCAGTCGCGCCTGTTGCAGGCTTAGCTGATGCGCCAGTATTTCTTCAAAGGCCAGCCGCTGCTGGGAAGGATGTTGGCCCTGCTGTAATAACGCGGCTTCATCCGTATTCTCCGGCCGGTGGACCTGATGCACGGCCTGTCTTAATGAGGGCAACTTGATACCGGTTAACACTTCCTCGGGCAACCACTCGGCGACATTTTCCAGGTAGTGATCAAGCGCCTGTTGCGCCAGCTTCCGTATACCGATTTGATGCACGCCTTCAGTCGTTGGATACACCGGGGTTAATTGTTGTTCGGCCGCAATCTCGGTATCACCAGCAAACACTTCATACTCGGGATGCACCATTTCCAGGCCCGACTTGCCGGCACGCACTTCGCCATAACAATAAATTTTGTTACCCCGTTTGAGTCGGGATTGCTGTGCGGCTGAGAAATGGAAGAAGCGCAGCGTTATCATGCCGGTGCCATCACTGATACGCACCAGCAGATTACGCTTCCCGCGAAAGGCGACATCGGCCGCCTCAATAGTGCCGACAATGACGACTTCGTCGCCTGCCGACAATGAACCCATGGGCTGGATACGTGTGCGATCCTGATAACGAAAGGGTAAATGAAACAACACGTCCTGAACGGTATGCAAATCAAGACGTTTCAGTTTGTCGGCAACACGGGGGCCTACACCCTTTAGTTCGGTTACCGGCAGCGTCTGGATATCCATGAGTCGTATTGTTTCTGATTAAGTCGTACTGGCTTAGTGATGTAGTGTGCGCACAGTCTGTTCTAGCTACCAGTTTACCGATTTAACTCAGCACCATCACGGCATCCATCTCCACCGCCACTGCTTTGGGCAGGGCAGCCACACCCACTGCTGCCCGCGCAGGATAAGGTTCGAAAAAATACTCGGCCATGACTTCATTGACTAACGGAAAATGGGAGAGATCGGTAAGGAATATATTCAGTTTCACGATATCAGCCAGTGATCCACCGGCGGCTTTGGTCACGGCCGCGAGGTTGTCAAACACTTGCTTGATCTGGGCGCGCATATCACCGCCAACCACCTCCATGGTCTCGGGTATCAGTGGTATCTGGCCGGAAAGGTAGACCACGCCGCCTGTTTTTACCGCCTGGGAATAGGTGCCGATGGCCTGGGGCGCGTTATCAGTACGTATGATTTCTTTGGTCACAACCAGCCTCGCTTGTGGCAGAGTAGTTTTAAAATTGAGAGCAGGAGTTTAGCCTTTTTTTCGGCTCAGTCGTATTACCGAATCCTGGGTTTTTATGTTGCGCATGATTTTCGCCAGATGCTGGCGACTTCGTACTTCGACAGTAAAATCCATGGTCGTGTTCTGTCCGTCCTTGTCCTCAAAGGCAACGGCATCGATATTGGATTCCAGATCGGAAATAGCCGAGGCCACGGATGCCAGCACCCCGCGCTTGTTTTTTACTTCCATGCGAATATTCACCGGGAATACCGCATTGGCATCAGGCTCCCACTCGATGTCGACCCATTTCTCGGGATGTTTACGAAATTCCTGCAGATTTGGACAATCTTCGGTATGCACCACGATACCGCGACCGGAAGACAGATAACCCAGTATCGGATCACCGGGAATAGGCCGGCAACAACGTGCGTAGGTGACAACAACGCCTTCAGTGCCATGAATCAGCAAACCATCCGATTTTGATTTGCTATCCGCCACCAGACTGGGGATGTCCTCCGGAACCAGTTGCCGGGCAACCATTGGTGCAATACGTTTACCCAAACCAATCTGTTCCAGCAGGTCTTTCCAGTTTTTTATTTTGAGGGCTTTCAGTAGCGCCTTGCGCTGCTTGCTTGTGATATCTGTCAGCTCGAAACTGAAATCCTCCAATGCCTTGTCAAGCAAGCGCTCTCCCAGCGCGACAGACTCTCCCTGTTTCTGGGTTTTTAAATACCCGCGGATGTGGGCGCGCGCACGGCTGGTCAGCGCATAACTTAACCATGCCGGACTCGGCCGACCCCACTCCGATGTAATAATCTCGACATGATCGCCATTACGAAGATGGGTGCGCAGTGGCACCATCTGGTGGTTCAGTTTGGCGCCAATGGTTTTGTTACCGATGTCTGTGTGTACATCATAGGCGAAATCAATGACCGTTGCCCCCCGTGGCAATTTTTTGATCTCGCCATTGGGCGTGAAAACATAGATCTCGTCGGGAAACAGGTCAACTTTCAGGTGCTCCAGAAACTCCCGCGGGTTGCCGGCCTTCTGTTGAATATCGAGCAGGTTTTTTAACCACTGCAGTGCGCGTTGCTGGGCCTGCGGATCATCTTTCACTCCCGACTTATACAGCCAATGGGCAGCAACACCGACATCGGCAACATGATGCATTTCTCTTGTACGAATCTGCACTTCACTGGATAAACCGAACGGTCCAAAAACAACAGTATGCAGTGACTGATAGCCATTGGCCTTGGGTATCGCAATATAATCCTTGAAGCGCCCGGGGATGGGTTTATACAAACTATGAATCACGCCCAGCGTACGATAACAATTGTCGACACCGTCGACGGTAATCCGAAAGGCATAAACATCATAGATTTGATCAAAAGGCAGGGTCTTTGATTGCATCTTTTTATAAATACTGTAGAGATGCTTCTCCCTGCCGTCCACCTCGGCCTCAATCCCTTCCTGTTTGAGCTGGTTGATAATCGCCTTTTTGATTTTCTCGACGACGGCTTTTCGATTGCCATGCCGGCGGCGCATCACGTCGTGCAGTATTCGATGGCGCAACGGATAAAGAATGGTAAAGCCCAATTCTTCCAGCTCGTATGCCCACTGGCGCACACCCAGACGATTGGCAATGGGAGCATAAATGTCGAGTGTTTCGCGGGCAATGCGCCGTTGTTTGATGCGCGGCATTGCCTCCAGGGTACGCATATTATGCAGCCGGTCGGCCAGCTTAATCAGAATGACCCGGATATCCCGGGTCATGGCTAACAACATCTTGCGAAAATTTTCAGCCTGCTCTTCTTCCTTGGAAGAAAATTCGATCTGGTTAATTTTACTTACGCCATCGACCAGCTCGGCA
>BTQO01000166.1:0-3368 GCA_036985915.1 Gammaproteobacteria bacterium
CGCATCATTAAAAGAAACTTAAGGCCGCAATGCTGACTCAGCTAGACCGGCATGGGTAAAATGGTGCGCGCTTATGATCCGGATAGATTAGGTTTTTCGTGAAACCACACATCAGGGAACTGATTGAATCGGCACTCGCCACGCTGCGTGAGCAAGGCGTTTTGCCTGATGATGCCAAGCCCGAGATACGGGTCGATCATACCCGCGAAAAATCGCACGGCGATCTCGCCAGTAATGTGGCGCTCATGCTGGCCAGGCAGGCGAAGATAAATCCGCGCCAGCTTGCAGAAAAGATTATTACCGCCTTACCCAAGACAGAGCATGTTGCGAAGGTTGAAGTCGCAGGTCCGGGCTTTATCAACTTTCATCTGCGCGAAGGTGCAAGACAGGCCGTGGTACGCACGGTCCTGGAGCAGGGTAACCGGTTTGGTTGCTTTGATCGCGATGAACCGCACCGCATCCTGCTGGAATTTGTATCAGCCAATCCGAACGGACCGCTGCATGTAGGCCATGGACGCATCGCAGCCTACGGTGATTCATTGGTGCGTTTGTTAATAGCCGCAGGCAATGAAGTACATACCGAGTATTATGTCAACGATGCAGGGCGGCAGATGGATATCCTCGCGGCGAGTGTATGGTTTCGCTATCTGGATTTATGCGGCGAACAACTACCGTTTCCTGCCAATGGTTATCACGGCGATTATGTGTGGGATATCGGCGCCAGTCTGCATCGGGAAAACGGTGATACTTTTCTCCATGCGGCCGGTGACATCCTGAAGGATCTGCCGGCCGATGAACCGGATGGTGGCGACAAGGATCTGTATGTCGATGCACTTATCGAACGCGCACAGGCCCTGTTGGGTGGTGAGCGCTATCAACGCGTGCACCAGCAGGGGCTCAAGGAAATCCTGCGCAACATCGAACAGGATCTGAAAGAGTTTGGTGTTGAGTATGATGAATGGTTCCTGGAAAGCAGCCTGACCGGCACGGGTGCCGTGGATCATGCAATCGATACACTTTCAAAACACGATGACCTGTATGAGCAAGACGGGGCATTGTGGTTTCGTTCCAGCCAATACGGGGACGACAAGGATCGCGTGGTGCGGCGCGACAATGGACAAATTACCTACTTCGCTTCCGATATCGCGTACCATCTGAACAAGCTGGAACGCGGCTACGACACGCTGATCGATATCTGGGGCGCCGACCATCATGGTTATGTCTCGCGCGTCAAGGCGGCGATCGATGCATTGGGCGGTAATCCCGAAACGCTGACCGTGCGGCTGGTGCAGTTCGTCGTGTTATACCGTGAAGGCAGGCAGGTTCAGATGTCCACGCGGTCCGGGGAGTTTGTCCCGCTGCGTGAACTGAGAAATGAAGTCGGCAATGATGCAGCGCGTTTCTTTTATGTGATGCGCAAAAGTGAAGCGCACCTGGATTTTGATCTTGATCTTGCCAAGTCACAGTCACAGGATAATCCGGTCTATTATGTGCAGTATGCACATGCACGTGTAGCCAGTGTTATGGCGCAACTCAGGGACAAGGGGCTGGCGCGCGATGAGGCGAAGGGTTTTGATCACTTGCATCTGCTGACCGAGGAACATGAGGAACAGTTGCTCATGCTGTTAAGCCGTTATCCTGAATTGATTACCGCCGCGGCAGGTAATTATGAACCGCATCAGATCACCTGGTATTTACGCGAATTGGCGCAGGCATTTCATACCTATTACAACGCACACCAGTTCCTGGTGGAAAGTGATACCCTGCGTGATGCACGCCTGAACCTCATCCTGGCAGTTCAACAGGTGATTCGAAATGGTTTGAGTATTATCGGCGTTAATGCGCCGGAGAGTATGTAAGTGACACGATCGTATCGACCGGGTGATCGGAATCGTAGTCGACGACAGCATGCACATGGCATCGGCTGGGGATCGATGCTGCTCGGTCTGTTTATCGGGCTATCCGTGACCGCCCTGGTACTGTTCTACGATATCAGGCTGCCGGAGAACTATCGCTTGAACTCGGCCGGCAAGAACACAAGCGTTACCAAAACCAAGGGAGTTGATGAACCGCCACCGATTAAATATGAGTTTTATAAAATTCTGCCTGAAATCGAAGTGGTTGTGCCGGATGAACCGGCCAGCAAATCAATCCAGCTTGCAAGTCCGTCAGGTGAAGGTAGCTATGTCTTACAGGCCGGTTCGTTCAAAAAGATGCCGGATGCCGATCGGAGAAAGGCCAGTATTGCATTACTCGGCGAACAGGCGGCTATTCAAACCGTGACGATCAGTGGTGGAGAGGTCTGGCACCGGGTCCGGTTGGGTCCCTTCACCAGTATCAACAAGATACAGGCGCTAAGACAAAAGCTGGGCTCCGAGGGCATCGACACGATCCTGATTCGATTACGCAATAAATAAACAGATCGTGTTATTTACAGAAACTCTGAATAAATCTTAAGTTTCCTCAAGCGTTTTTTCGCTGCGGTTTACGTGTCATCTTGAAATAATTTGCGTTTTATTCTGAACAGCGCCGAGATATCGTCATCTTGATAGCCGCTATCCATGAGCCGTCGATAATGGATGCGGGTCATTTCCACAATAGGCAGTTTCGTGTTTTTCTCACTAACCATGGTTTGAATGATTTCCAGGTCCTTGTCGTGCAGCGCAACCTTAAAGCCAGGTTCAAAGATATCCTGGGTCATGGTGGAACCACGATGGGCTAAAAACCAGTTGCCAGCCGCGCCGCGCCCGACAACATCAATCACCTTGTCGATCGGCAGGTCCATGGCCTGGGCAAAGGCGAGTGCTTCTGTTACGGCCTGATTAATGCCCGCCGCCATGATCTGGTTGACGGCCTTGGTCGCCTGGCCATAACCGATGGGTCCCATGTGCACAATGTTTTTACCGACCGCGTTCAATACGGGCATTGCCCGTGTGACAATCGCATCGTCACCGCCAACCATGATTGCCAGTGCACCCTGTTTCGCCCCTTCCACTCCGCCGGAGACCGGGGCGTCGAGAAAATGCGCACTGACTGCCGAGAGTTTATCGGCGCAGCGCATGGCAGTCTTGACCGCAACCGTTGAGGTATCGATCACGATGGTATCGGGTTTGACACCTGGCAGCATGGCATCGATGACGGCCAGTACATCCTCATCACGGGAGACACTGATCAGTACACACTTGCAACTTGCTGCCAGTTTCGAAGGGTTTTTTGCGACTGAACCGCCGGTTTCTTGCGCGAAGGCATCCGCCTTGCTTTTGGTTCGGTTCCAGACGGTTTCCAGCAATCCGGCCCGATTCAGGTTCAAGGCCATGCGATGGCCCATTGCGCCAAGACCAATCACACCTGTTTTCATGTTGTTTATA
>BTQO01000167.1:0-3359 GCA_036985915.1 Gammaproteobacteria bacterium
TGGATGCACATCATGATGCTCGATTCGCTGGTAATACAGGTAACGAGCGCATCCGGATGCGCCACCTGTACGCCCATGGCAGCCGGCAAACCAAAACCCATCGTGCCCAAGCCACCTGAATTGATCCAACGATAGGGCTTGTCGAATTTGTAAAACTGCGCAGCCCACATCTGGTGTTGACCGACATCAGAGGTCACAAAGGCCTCACCTTTGGTCAGTTCATACAATTTTTCGACCACAAATTGTGGCTTGATCTGATCGCTGTCCCGATCGTATTTCAGGCAATCCATTGCGCGCCACTCGTCGATCAGCTTCCACCATTCCATAATTGCGGCTTTATCAGGATTACGTTTATCAGCCTCAAACGCCTCGAGCAATTGCGCCAACACATGTTCGGTATTACCGACAATAGGCACATCGACCTTGACGTTCTTGGAGATTGAAGCCGGGTCGATATCCACATGGATGATCTTGGAGTTGGGACAGAACTTTTCAATATTGCCGGTCACGCGGTCGTCAAAACGGGCACCAATCGCGATCACCAGATCGCTGTTATGCATGGTCAGGTTGGCTTCGTAGGTGCCATGCATGCCAAGCATGCCCAGGAACAATGGATCGGTCGCCGGGTAACCACCCAGACCCATCAGGGTGTTGGTAATCGGAAAATTCAACGCTCGCGTCAGCTTGGTCAGATTCGGGGCACCGTTACCCCAGATCACTCCGCCACCGGCGTAGATCACCGGACGCTTGGCTGACACAATCAGATCAATGGCCTTTTTGATCTGGGATGGATGCCCCTTCGTCGCCGGTTTATAGGAACGTATCTTGACGCTCTTCGGATACTTAAACTCGGCCTTTTGCGCCGTGATGTCCTTGGGGATATCAACCACCACGGGGCCTGGGCGCCCACTACCCGCAATGTAAAACGCCTTTTTCAGCGTGCTTGCAATATCCTCAACCCGTTTGATCAGGAAATTGTGCTTAACGCAGGGTCTTGTGATGCCAACCGAATCGACCTCCTGGAACGCATCGTTACCAATCAAATGGGTGGGTACCTGACCGGTAATGACAACGATCGGGACCGAATCCATGTAGGCATCGGCAATCCCCGTCACCGCATTGGTGGCACCGGGCCCGGAGGTTACAAGCACCGCGCCGACCTTGCCGGTGGATTTGGCATAGCCTTCGGCAGCATGGACCGCACCCTGCTCATGGCGGACCAGGATGTGCTGCACGGTGTCCTGCCTGAACAACGCGTCATAGATATGGAGCACAGCGCCGCCCGGATAGCCGAAAATGTGCTGGACACCCTCTTCTTTGAGACACTGAACAAAGATTTCTGCGCCGGTGAGTTCCAAAAACCTGAAAACCTCTCAAATAGACCTGCCAATGGACAAAAAATGCCCGCAAGGCGGGCATTTACGGCTGCTCCTGTAATGTTAGAAACTACTGATATTCAAACACAAGGTCAAGGGCTCAACGGCCTGAACGGCCTAAATACCGAGCGTTATACCCCCAATAGGGTGACCGATGGCAGAAAAAAGCAGATTAATGGCCGTCAATACTTGTCAAATCAGTGTCTAAAGCCCTAAAGTTAACCTATTGTCTATGTTTTACAGACGCTACTCATTTAGGAACATCATGGTCAAACACGTCCTGAGCAATTTGATGCTGTCCCTGGCGCTTATCATAACGCCCGCAACCCTCATGGCTGCGAAAAACTACAAGTGGGTTGATGCGCAAGGCCAGGTGCATTATTCGAACTATCCGCCACCGGATAGCAAGAGTGAGCGCATCGAACCGCCACCGCCACCGCCGACGGGCGCCAAACCGCCGGTTACGATAACAGCGGCTGAGACGACGCCACCCCCTGCAGCAAAGGATGCACCTGATTTAGCCAAGCAAAAAGCCGCAGAAGAAAAGGTCATTAAACAAAACTGCGAAACGGCAAAGAAGAATCTGCAAGTCCTGAAAACCTATGGACGCATCTCGGTAACCAATCCAGATGGTTCGCGAACACGTATCGGTGATGAAGAACGTGCCTCGCGCACGAAAAAAGCCGAGGAACAAGTCAAGGAGTTTTGCAAGTAATCCATGCCGCTACTGACTATTCATACCAACAACAAAATCAGCGACGAGCAGAAGACTGAATTACTCAGCAAGGTCTCCAGCCTAGTCGCCAAACAGCTCGGCAAACCCGAACGCTATGTGATGGTGCGCCTGGCAGACAACGAACCCATGCTGTTTGCAGGTGATGACAAACCGTTAGCCTTCCTTGAGCTAAAGAGTATAGGTCTTTCCGGAGACGCCACGGCAGATCTATCCAGCGTGTTATGTGGCTTCATGAAAAACGAGCTGAATATTCCCACCGATCGGACCTATATCGAATTTTCCGATGCACCACGTAAATTCTGGGGCTGGAATAGCGGCACATTCTAAATCACCAGGGCCATAGACTCCCTAAGTTCTCCGTAGCCACTTGCCCGTTACTGTGACAAAGGGCCACGTTCATTGATACAGTACACGACTCTGAACTGATAAGGATGAGTCTTTCCCGTGCGTGTTTCGCAGTTTCCATTCCACACCGTCAAGGAAGTGCCAGCCGAAGCCGAGGTCATCAGCCATAAGTTAATGCTAAGAGGCGGGTTGATTCGAAAGCAGGCCGCAGGCATCTATACCTGGTTACCCCTTGGATTGCGTGTATTACGCAAGGTCGAAACCATTGTTCGCGAAGAAATGAATAAGGCCGGTGCCATGGAAATTCTCATGCCGGCTGTCCAGCCTGCGGAGCTTTGGCAAGAATCAGCGCGTTGGGATCAATATGGCCCGGAACTGCTGCGCTTTAAGGACCGGCATCAGCGGGATTTCTGTTTTGGCCCGACCCACGAAGAAATCATTACTGACCTGGCCCGGCGAGAGTTGCGCAGCTATAAACAGTTACCGGTTAACTATTACCAGATACAAACCAAGTTCCGGGATGAGATACGACCAAGATTCGGCATTATGCGCGCACGCGAATTCCTGATGAAGGATGCCTATTCGTTTCATGCCGATCAGGCCAGTTTGCAAGAAACCTATGACCTGATGTTTGAAACCTATCAGAACATCTTTACGCGAACGGGCCTTGATTTTCGTGCCGTAATTGCAGACACCGGTGCAATTGGTGGTAGTAATTCGCATGAATTTCATGTCCTGGCAGATTCCGGTGAAGATGCGATTGCCTTTTCCGATACCAGTAACTTCGCTGCCAACGTGGAAATGATTCCGGCACCACTCCCTGCGGATGAACGCTCAGCACCAACAGCATCAATGGAAAAGGTTAAAACCCCGGGCAAACATTCGATTGATGAAGTCAGCGA
>BTQO01000168.1:0-3350 GCA_036985915.1 Gammaproteobacteria bacterium
AACCGCCAGGGTGCCTACAGCAGTTGGACCCACCCGGCAGCATTGGGAGGATACAGGTCCGGAATTGCCACGGCCCGCGTCTCGCGCACACGGGATAAGCCGGGCCTGTGGGAGCTCGAGCTTCGTATGGCCCGCGCCTGATCGCATCGGAGGCGTCTTAAGGCTGTTTCCTCTCAGCAAAAGGCGCAAACAACAGAAGAAAACCGCCGCCAGGCGGTTTTTTTCTGTGCATCCCCCATCCATGAGTGCGCTTAAATTGCGCTAAAACGCCAGGATCGGTAACTTTCGGGTGGCGCGGTTGTGATCATACATCGCCACTAAGCGGTTTTTCTAAAGCCCTGCACGCCTTGTGGTCTTAGGCTGTTGCCGAGCGCTCTCATCTTTGTGAAAATACTCCGCTGGGGTGGAATTCAATGCTAAACTACCGGCGAAGTCATTGATAAAAAACAGAAAGTCCTGAATTAAGGCCATGAGTCAGAAAAACATCAAATGCGCTATTGTTTTCTCCGATGTGGCGGGCAGTACAGCACTGTTCGAAGAAGTTGGAGACGATCAGGCGCGTCGATTGATCGCACATGCCATCGGTCTGATGTCTGGCATCACGACCGACTTTCGTGGCCGGGTGATCAAGACCATTGGCGATGAAATCATGTGCTCGTTTCCCGATGCCGAATCGGCCATTAAGGCTTCCATGGAAATGCAGGATACGATTTCCAGTGACTATAGCCAGGGCAGACCACTGGCTATTCGCGTTGGCGTTCATTTTGGCCCCGCGATTCTGGAAAGCGATGGCGACATTTTCGGGGACGCCGTGAACGTGGCTGCACGCATGGTCGGTATTGCAAAAGCAGGGCAGATCATCACGACCGAAGATGCCGTTGAGCTTATTAACGAGGAATTAAAACAGGATACGCGTCAGTTCGACCGGACGACCGTAAAAGGCAAAAGGGACGAGATGCTCGTGTACGAGGTGTTGTGGCAGCGCGAGGATGTTACGCGCATGGCGGCACCGAATCTCGTGGTGCCGCAGGCCGTAAAAAAGGTCATGTTACACATCCAGTGGCGGGATAACGGTCTTGATCTGACTGACAAGACAGGCACCGTGATTATGGGCCGCGGTGACCAGGCCGATTACACGGTCGATGACAAACTTGCATCGCGTATGCACGCCAGGATTGAATTCCGTCGCGGTAAATACGTGCTGATCGATCAAAGTACGAACGGTACCTTTGTGGAAACCAATGATGGCAACGAGGTCTACCTTCGGCGTGAAGAGTTGGCACTATGGGGTACCGGCTGCATCAGTCTTGGGCGCAGCACCAAGGCAGAAGACGCCGAACTGATTCAATTCAAGCTGGAAGAAATCGAGACCATCACCACTTCATAGTCATTCGGGTAATCATTCGCCCCGTTTGAGTCCCAGACCAGCGCCCGCCTTTATGGATTAGGGAAGGCCTGAATTAACCAGACCTTCCAGGGGTTAGCGCCTGGGAAATTCCAGAACAACACGAATGCCCGTGTATGCATCGCGTGACTCCTGCCCGAGTTTTATACGCGCAGCGGAACGCAGCATGTCCATCTGGTCTGCATACGAGCCGCCGCGTACGACACGATCCGTCCGTACACCACCGTTAATTGCCGAGCCGTTGTCAGGCGCGCCCTCATATGAATCACGCCAGGCATCGGCCACCCATTCGCGTACATTACCCGGCATGTGGTACAGGCTGAACTTGTTTTTATTCACCGTACGATTCGACTTCGGTAAAGGTGATGTTTGTTCCTTCACATAGGAAAAACGCGCATCCGATAGCACGATCTTGCCGCCCAGGCTGGATGCATACGGCGTTGTGCTGCCGGCTCGCGCTGCATATTCCCACTCCGATTCCGAGGGTAACCGGTACTTCTTGCCAGTTGCTTCCGCAAGCCATTGGGCGTAGGCGCTGGCATCTTCCCAACTGACGCCGACGACGGGATGGCCATCGGCGGGCCAGGCGCGAGCCGGGCAAGCGCGGCCGGTTGTGTTACAGAACAAATCGTATTCGGCCTGGGTGATTTCGTGGCTGGAAAAGGCGATGGTGTAGTTGATGTTGACGCTGTGCACAGGCGATTCTTCCGGCCTTTGTTCGCTACCCATCATGAATGTTCCCGGACGCAGGATCACCATGGTTGGCCCGCTGGCTCCGTTGGGTAATTTGTCGCGGCAAAAACGCTTGCGGGTGCCGATCAGCCCTTCCCAACAACCCGTCTTGTCGACAATTTTTGCTGGCTGTTTCGGTTGCGCTGCTTTGCTGGCCGGTATTGGGCTGGCCTGATCATCAGACGCTGCAGCAGGTTGTTTTTTAGGGGCAGGTGCTTGCTTGGGCTTGGCCGCCGGTTGCTTGGTTGTCTTGGGTTGTGGCTTGGTTTGTGCAGCTTTTGGGGCAGGTGCTTGCTTGGGCCTGGTGTCTACCGCCGGTTGTTGGGTTGTCTTGGGTTGTGGCTTGGTTTGTGTAGCTTTTGGGGCGGGTGCTTGCTGAGGTTGATCCTTTGATGTTGCAACAACTGCCTCATCGGGCTTGGCGGCGGGTTTGACCTGTTGGGTGGCAGCTGGTTGTTGATCCGTAACCTGTTCTTCCCGGGTGGGTTCCGGTAATTGTGTCGCAAGTTCTAGTTCAGGTGTTGGTGGTGTTGGTGATGCTGATACATCAGGTGAGATGTCGACAGGCTCGGTGGCCTGGGATAATGCCTCGGGGGGTGGTTCAACCTCGATGCCCATGCGGTTCGCAAAGGCCATCAATTCAAGCGTGTCAGTCCCTTTGTTGCGCGCAATTTGATCCTTGGTGATGCGGGTGAAGCGCTGGAATGGAGCACCCTGCGTGACCTTGTTTTGTTCGCTGTCCGGCAACTCATACCACTTCATCAACAACGACGACCGGGCCGATGCATCCCACTGATTCGCATTGATAAAGGTGGCAATGTGCTGGTCCATTTCACCTGCCAAGGTTCTGATCTGTTCCGGCTGGGCCATGCTGGGCGCCGGCGCCTCATCCTTGCCGGAAAAAATAACCCACAGTAATGCGATGATGACCACAGCCATGGCGATGCTGGAAATGACCAGCCAGGTATGATGCGCAGCGGGCGGCGGTGGCGTGGGTGGTTGGGCGGGTCTTCGTCTCGGTGTACCGGCAATCGCGGTATGTTCAACGGTATCGAGTTCGATGTTCGGCGGCGGCGTACCATCCATGATCGATTGCAGCAGCAACGTGCGGTATTCCACATACCGCTCACGGCTGAGGCTGCCGTGGTAATGGGCCCGGGCGAGTTTGCGAAGCGGTGAGAGCTGGCGTGTGGACATGACGTTAGCTGATATC
>BTQO01000169.1:0-3304 GCA_036985915.1 Gammaproteobacteria bacterium
GATGGCCAAGCGTGTGATGGGAAAGGCGGCGTTTACCCACATCCAGGATATGTCGGGCCGCATCCAGTTGTTTTTACAACGCGATGCGCTGCCTGACGGTGTCTACCAGGCGTTTAAGGGATGGGACGTCGGCGATATTGTGGGCGTTGAAGGCACCGTCTTTAAAACCAAAACCGGGGAGCTGAGTGTTCGTGCCGAACAGCTCAGGCTTCTGACCAAGTCACTTAGACCCTTGCCCGAAAAGTGGCATGGGTTGACCGATCTGGAGATCAAGCACCGGCAGCGTTATGTCGACCTGATTATGAACGAGGATGTGCGCCGCGTGTTTCGTTTGCGGACAGCGATTGTCGACTACATCAGGCAGTTTCTAAACGAGCGCGACTTCCTGGAAGTGGAAACACCCATGATGCAGGCGATTCCAGGCGGCGCCTTGGCCAAACCTTTTACCACGCATCACAATGCACTGGATATGCAGCTGTATCTCCGCATTGCACCCGAACTGTACCTGAAGAGGCTGGTGGTTGGTGGTATCGAAAAGGTGTATGAGATCAACCGTAACTTCAGGAATGAAGGCCTGTCCACACAGCATAATCCTGAGTTCACCATGCTGGAGTTTTATCAGGCCTATTCGGATTACAACGACCTGATGGATTTAACCGAAGAGTTGCTGCGTTCAATGGCGGAATCCGTGCTGGGCACAACGCAACTGACGTGGCATGGCGGCACCTATGATCTTTCCAAGCCGTTTGCCCGCATGACGCTGAAGGAATCAATTCTCAAATACAATAAGGAACTATCCGCTGATCAATTGGAAGATATCGACCAGGCCAGACAACTGGCCAAGCGGCATGAAATTCATCTAAAAGAGAGTGACGGTCTTGGCAAGATTCAGACAGGGTTGTTTGAAAAGACCGTCGAGGCGAATTTGCTTGACCCCTGTTTCATTACCGCATTCCCGACCGAGGTATCGCCACTGGCGCGCCGTAGCGATGAGGATCCGTTTGTCACCGACCGCTTCGAATTCTTCGTTGGTGGCCGTGAACTTGCCAACGGGTTTTCTGAATTGAATGATCCGGAGGAACAGGCGGAGCGTTTTCTAAAACAGGTGCAGGTGAAGGCCGAAGGGGATGATGAGGCCATGCATTATGATGCCGATTACATCAGGGCGCTGGAGTACGGACTGCCGCCAACCGCCGGTGAAGGTATCGGCATCGATCGACTGGTGATGTTGTTTACCGAGCAAACGTCGATTCGCGATGTATTGTTGTTTCCGCACATGCGGCCGGAAAAGTAATTTGATCAATGTCGGCCGGTGCCAATTCGCTGAAATCGATTTTGTATGCGCTCGCTGCAAACTTCTCGATTGCGATAGCGAAATCGATTGCTTCCATCATTACCGGCTCCAGTGCCATGTTGGCCGAGGCGATTCATTCATTTGCCGATACCGGTAATCAGTTATTGCTGCTGCTGGGTCTGAAACAGGCCAAGCGTCCACCAACACCGGAGCATCCGCTCGGGTACGGCAAGGCGATCTTCTTCTGGTCCTTTATCGTTGCACTGATGCTATTCAGCATGGGCGGACTTTTTTCGGTCTATGAGGGTGTGCACAAGTTGGAAGCGAGCGAGCCATTGACCATGCCCTGGTTGGCGGTTGGCGTCCTGATGTTCAGTATCGTGGCAGAAGGGTTATCATTATTTGGCGCGATCACCGAAATCAACAAGGTGCGTGGTACTCGATCACTCTGGCATTGGTTCAGGGAATCACGTCAAAGCGAACTAATCGTGGTTTTTGGTGAGGATATTGCGGCACTCGTCGGCTTGTCTCTTGCGCTGGTTGCAGTGTTGCTAACTATCATCACCGGTAACCTGATGTTCGATGCACTAGGCAGTATCGCCATCGGCGTGGTGCTGCTATTCGTGGCAGTCGGTGTCGGTGTCGAGGTCAAGGCATTATTGATCGGGCAAAGTGCCGAACCTGTTGTTCAGCAGGCAATACGCGATTTTGTGAACGCGCATGATGAAGTAACCAGTGTGTTTAACCTGATTACCTTACAAATGGGTGATCGTCTGATGGTGTCGATCAAGGCGAGAATGCGTGAGGATGAAAACGCAAAACTGCTGCTTGATGATATCAATCGCGTTGAGGAGGCTATTCGAGCCAGGTTCCCCCAGATTCA
This sequence comes from Gammaproteobacteria bacterium, assembly GCA_036985915.1. Lineage (GTDB taxonomy): Bacteria > Pseudomonadota > Gammaproteobacteria > JAJDYQ01 > JAJDYQ01 > BTQO01. The sequence continues at coordinate 2,178 of BTQO01000169.1, forward strand.
GTGGTTATTTTTCGAGCCCGACTCCCGTTATTGATGGTCAATAGTGTATCGCTATTCTTCAGACTGACACCAGGTTGTGACCGCGCACAATGCCCTCGATGAGACAGGAAACACCTTACTGGCGATATTTTATGCGGTCGAAGACAGAACACCACGGCATTTACCCACCGGGTACAGGAGCCGTGGATGAATGAGCATGCAGACCGCGATAAGCGGGATGCCAAACGCGTAGCGTTTGTAGCCCCGCAGGGAAAAGAACCACGGGTTTACCCGTGGGTATCTATTATTGATGCTGCCGTTTTCTTAACAGAAACAGCCAAACGGCGCAGAGCACCATCCCAGACCAGCCAATCCCCGCGATAATGTTTGCAACCTGTATGTCCTGATCGATGGCGTTCCAGCGCCAGAAAATATTAAACCAGTCATGGTCGCCACCACCGACCAACGGCAGAACTTGTGCTCGGGCATCTGCCATATAGCGGGCGATGTTATGGAAGTTCTGGAACAACCACGCACCGGCCACCGCAAAAGACATCGGATCTCGCTGGCGTGCAAAGACAGTCATTACGATCAATGGCATAACCAGTTGACCCAGCGTGCCGCCATATAGCGATGCGGTATCACCCAGGATACGGAAAAATAAATGGCCTGCCTCATGAAAGGCTAAATTGACATTATCCAGAAATAACAGATAGTGATCATCATCTGCTGCTTGCCAAAGAATCAATCCTGCTATTAAACCGATACCCGTGAGATACTTTGTCTTGTCAAGCGGTTTCCAGCCCCGCTCTAGTAACAGGTAGTTTGAAAGATTCATGGTACAGCGAAGCGCGGTCAGAGGCGGTTGATCAATGTATCCCTGATTTCATCATCAGTCAGTGTAATCGGGTTTGTCTTCATGCTGCTGCCCCTGCAATTGGCAACGATGGGTTCAATCGATGTTTCATCAATATCGAAGTTGCCCAATGTTGGTAGTTCGAGTTCATCTGTCCAGCGGTCCAGCAAAGAAAGTAAAACCCGCTGGCCTTCCAGGAAGTTTTCAAAATGCTGGCCTGACAGCACTTCACCAATACGGCCATATTTTCGAAGCGCAGGATTTTCGGGCTCGCGTGCCCGCATGCACTCAA
>BTQO01000170.1:0-3291 GCA_036985915.1 Gammaproteobacteria bacterium
AGGGCGTTTTGCAGCGTGCCGGCACGGTTGCCGGCCCCCGGGTGCACCACCAATCCGGGCGGCTTGTTCAGTACCAGTATGGCCTCGTCTTCGTAGAGGATCTCAAGCGGGATCGGTTCGGGTTCTGATGCCACCACGGGGCTCGATTGAGCCGTTAAGCGCACCTGTTCACCGCCTGCCACCCGGTCTTTTGCGCGGTTTAAACCGCTGTCGACCTGGATTAAGCCCTCGGCCAACCAACCCTGCAGGCGGGCACGCGAATATTGCGGAAACAGGGCCGCCAGGGCACGATCCAGCCGCCAGCCCGCGTGCTCGCTTCGAATCTGGCCTTGAAGTTGTTTTGTCTGGGTCATTAAAAGTCTTGCTTGTTGTATGCCCACCCCGGCCCTACAATTATCCACCCGTTTACACCCGGTTCGCTCTTTAATCTGCTCGATTAGGTATCAAATGCCCCATTCATTGACTGTTTTGACACGTTTTAGCATCGTTTTTTTGCTCAGCACAGTGCTGTTAAGCGGCTGTGGCTTTTTACAAACAGATGAAGATGACACCCGGGACTGGTCAGCCAACAAGTTCTATGGCAAGGCAAAGGGGTCGCTTAAGGATGGTGATTATGAAGAAGCCATTCGGCTGTATGAAATGCTGGAGTCCCGTTACCCCTTTGGCGCTTATGCGCAACAGGCACAACTTGAGATCGCTTACGCCTACTACAAATACGAAGAACCGGACTCGGCGATTGCTGCAACTGAGCGGTTTATCAAAATGTACCCGCGTCATCCAAGTGTTGACTATGCCTATTACCTGAAAGGGCTGTCTAATTTCACGCGTAATCTTGGTTTTATGGAACGCTACATACCCACCGATGCCACGCAACGGGACCAGTCTGCGGCGCTGACTTCATTCGATGATTTCTCGGAACTGGTCCGGCGTTTCCCGGATAGTAAATATGCCGAGGATTCACGCAAACGCATGGTGTTTTTACGCAACAGCGTCGCCGCCTACGAAGTACATGCAGCACGTTGGTACCTAAGACGCGGTGCTTTTATCGCAGCGGCCAACCGCGGCCGCGAAGTGGTTGAAAAATACCAGCGTACGCCGGCCATGGAAGATGCACTCGCCATTATGTACTTCGCCTATGACGAACTGGACATGAACGCACTCAAGGCCGATGTTAAAAGGGTGATTGAAACCAACTACCCCCAACATCCGGTGTTGTATGACAAGGCCACTATTCGTGATTACACGGGCGAAAAGGCAGCCTGGTGGAAATTCTGGGATCAATAAGTAACGCTTAAGGCCGCTTTTATCTGAACGGCCATCGAGGACACAGGCTATTCAAGGCTTGTATCCGGATGTAATGGGATAACGCCGGTCGCGACCAAATGCACGGCGTGTAACCCGCACGCCGGGCGGCGCCTGCCGGCGTTTGTATTCATTGTGCAAGATCATGCCTGCAATACGCCGGACGGTCGGTTCATCGACGCCACCGGCAATCAATGCATCGAGCGATCGCTCCTCTTCAACAAAGGCCTCCAGTATCTCATCGAGCACATCATACGGCGGCAGTGAATCCTGGTCTGTCTGATCAGGTTTTAACTCGGCCGATGGCGGCCTGGTCAATACACGCTCTGGTATGACGTGTGAGCACTTGTTTCGATAACGCGCCAGCCGATAGACCAGGGTTTTCGAAACGTCCTTGAGCGGCGCAAAGCCACCGGCCATGTCACCATACAGCGTGGTATACCCCACGGCCATTTCACTCTTGTTACCGGTGGTCAACACGATGCGACCCTGCTTGTTTGAGATGGCCATCAATAACGTGCCACGTATACGCGCCTGCAGGTTTTCCTCGGTTACATCTTGCCCGGCACCGTCAAACGGTTCGTGTAATAAATCCAGAAACGCGGTGAACGCGGCTTCAATAGGCACCACATGATAGGCAACGCGGAGCATCTCGGCCTCCTGCCTGGCATCTTCAAGGCTCATGTCCGCACTGTACCTGGAAGGCATCATCACAACGTTGATGGCCTCGGCGCCCAAAGCATCGACTGCGATTGCCAACGTTAATGCCGAATCGATCCCGCCCGATAAACCCAGTACGGCGCCACGAAACCCGTTTTTGTGCACGTAGTCGCGTACCCCGAGCACCAATGCCTTATACACGGAGGCCTCAAGTTCAAGCGGCTCCATCAGGTCTGCGGGTTGCGGATGCGGCCCGGTTTCATCGAGGCTGAATGTTACCGTTTGCACGGCTTCTTCAAACGCAGGCAGGCGTTGTGTGATCTGGCCCGTGCCATTGATGACCAACGACTCGCCATCGAACACCAGTTCATCCTGACCACCGATGATATTCAGATACACAATCGGCATGCCCGTTTCCGATGCGCGCTGCATTAATACCGATTCACGTTGGGCTACTTTACCGATGTGAAATGGTGAGGCGTTGATATTGATGAGCACCTTTGCGCCCACATTTTTTGCTTGCAATGCCGACTCAGGAAACCACAGGTCTTCACAAATCGTAATGCCAAACGGGATGCCTGCAATCTCAACCACACACGGCTCAGTCCCAAAAGAGAAGTGCCGCTTTTCATCGAATACACTGTAGTTCGGCAACATTTGCTTGTGGTAACTGGCAATATGTTCACCATCGCGCAGGATTGCAGCCGCATTGTAGATTAGGTCATTGTGCTTGCGTGGATAACCAACAATCACCGTAATGCCCTTCGATGCCGCCTTAATCCGTTCCAGCTGGCGCTTGTTTTCTTGTAAAAAACTGTCCCTTAAGACCAGGTCTTCGGGCGGATAGCCGGACAATGCAAGTTCGGGAAACACCACGGCATCGGCTAATGCTTCATTGCGTGCGCGCTCGACGATCTCGATGATGCGATCCGCATTTTGGGCGGTTGCGCCTACCAGCATATTGAGCTGGGCAATCAGAATGCGAACGGTGGCAGACATGGTTGGGAAACCCGGATTATTGGCTTAGGCCAAGGTATGGTGTGATGCACCCGCGTTAGGCGTCAAAAGCCGCCTTCATGGTGTGACCCATCTCGGCGGGCGAGCGGACCACGGCAACATTGGCGGCTTCGAGTGCTGCAATTTTTTCCGCGGCAGTTCCCTTTCCACCCGAGATAATCGCGCCCGCGTGCCCCATGCGCTTGCCGGGTGGCGCGGTCACACCGGCGATGTACGCCACCACCGGCTTGGCAACATTCGACTGGATAAACTCGGCCGCTTCCTCTTCGGCGCTACCACCAATCTCGCCGACCATGATCATCCCCTGGGTAT
>BTQO01000171.1:0-3284 GCA_036985915.1 Gammaproteobacteria bacterium
TGCGCATTAGCCACAGGAGGATCGGTGGTATGAGCAGCCATTGAAGGAACGGCATACCACCGATATCTATAATTGGCACTATCGGCATCAGCTCCGTGTAGCCCCACGTACCTTTGATGCGAACGTTCGTGGTCTCACTGTAGATTGTATAGCCGACACCAAGCAGCGTGAATAATAAACCACTGGCCACTATGCTGTGAGTTGCATACCAGGCACGATTCCGGTTGAGCAGGGCGATGACTTCGTAGAGAACAAGGAGAATCAACAAATCGCCCAGAGTGCAGTGGGCGAGTCCGTAGAGGATGTAGCCCCAGTCGTTCTGATGCCAAACATCGTAAAGTGGAAACTGGGCAACTTCCCACAGCAATTCAAGTGGCAGTGCCAGTACAACAAGCTTTACTTCAGGCCAGTTTCGCCATTTAGAAAAAGACATCACGGGTCGGGTGTGGGACTTTATTTGTTTGCCCAGCATGAAAACAAGTATTACGAGCACCGCCACGGCGCCAGTCCAGAATAATATTATTTCCAACCACTCCATGCCTCCCATAATCCAGGGCATGTTCATTTGATCCGACATAGGCATTACGAAATTCTCATTTCAGAGTGACAAGCACACTGTATCAGGCACATACCGAATACCAAAGGCTTTACAGTTTTTTGTGTTTGTAAAAACATTATTTAATGCTACGTCCTTTCCATAATGCAAACACTGCCGGGAACACCACCAGCACCATAAACAGTGCAGAAGCGATGCCGCCTACCATGGGCGCAGCGATACGTTTCATGACATCGGCACCGGCGCCCGTGCTCCATAAAATGGGTATCAATCCCATAAACAGCGCCATGCCGGTCATCAGCATGGGTCGGATGCGGCGGCCCGCACCTTCAACGATCGCCTGGGTCAAGTCATGCTGATTATGTAGTTGCCCGGCATCCTGTTTTTGCTTGTAGCTCATACCCAGATATAACATCATCAGGATACCCATTTCCGCATCCAGGCCGGCCAGGGCGATCATGCCCACCCACACAGCGATGCTGAGGTTGTAGTCGAGCAGGAACAGCAACCATATGGCGCCCACCAGCGAAAACGGAATCGCAATCAGAATAATCAAGGCCTCGGTGATGGACTTGCGATTGACGAATAACATAAAGAACACGATAAACAAGGTCAGCGGCACCAGGATCTTGAACTTGGCCTTGGCCCGTTCAAAGTATTTGAATTGCCCAGCCCAGGCGATACGATAACCGGCCGGGATATTGACCTTGTCCTTGACCACCTCGCGCGCCAGATTTACGTAATCAGCAATGCCGATATCTTTGACATCGACAAACACAAACGCCACCAGTTGGCCATCTTCATTGCGCAACATGGGCGGCCCGGTTAAAAACTTTATCTCCGCTAACTGGCTGATGGGGATTTGTGCACCACTCGGTGTTGAGACCAGTACCCGTTTCAATGCCTGGGGGTTGTCACGAAACTCACGGGCGTAGCGCAGGTTGATCGCGTAGCGCTCACGCCCTTCGATGGTTTCCGATACCTTGAGCCCGCCCACGGCGGCTTGCAGGGCATCTTCCACATCACCTATGGTCAGACCGTAACGTGCAATTTTTTCGCGCTTGATATCAAAATCGAGAAAGTAGCCACCGGTAAGACGTTCGGCAAAGGCACTGCGTGTGTTGCCTTTGGTGCGTTCGTCCTCCTGCAAGGCCTTTTCAATATCCACAGCGGTCGCCTCGATTGTGGCCAGATCGGTACCAAACACCTTTATACCCAAAGCAGAACGAATGCCGGTGGCCAGCATCTCGGTACGGGTCTGGATTGGCATCCACCAGATATTGGGCATGCCCGGATAGCGCAGTTTCTCATCCATTTCGGCAATCAGATCATCCCACTCCAGCCCTTCGCGCCATTGGTCTTTGGGCTTCAAGGTGACCACGGTTTCCACCATCGATAAAGGGGCGGGATCGGTGGGGCTGGTGGAGCGGCCGATCTTGCCGAATACCCGTTCCACTTCAGGAAACTTTTTAAGTTGCCGGTCCATGGATTGCAGGATCTTGCCCGCCTCGGTGATGGACATACCGGGCAGTGCGGTCGGCATGTACAAAATACTGCCTTCGTTTAGTGGCGGCATGAATTCATTACCCAGCTTCATAAAAACCGGAACGGTGACGATCATGGCAAGTATCGCGACACCGATTACCCAGTATCGGAACCGAACAGCGAAATAGACGACTGGCAAATAGAGTTTTACCAGCCATTGATTGAGCAGGCTCTTGTCACCATGGATATGTCCCCGGATCAATAACACTGCCAGTGCCGGAGTGAAGGTAATCGCCAACAGGGCGGAAAAACCCATCGAGTAGGTCTTGGTAAAGGCCAGCGGTTTGAACAGGCGGCCTTCGGTGCCTTCCAGTGCGAACACCGGCATAAACGATACCGTGATAATCAGGAGTGAGAAGAAAATACTTGGCCCGACTTCCTGCATGGCCTGAATGATTACCTCGCGCCGTTTTACCTTTGCGTCGCATTGGCCGCTACTTTCGTTCCCACTTTCACTCATGGCCTCCAGCCGCTTATGGATATTCTCGATAATCACAATACTGGCATCCACCATCGCGCCGATGGCCACCGCAATTCCGCCCAACGACATGATGTTCGCCGTCAGGTGTTGTTCCGACATGGGGATAAAGGACAACAGGATCGCAATGGGTATGGTCAGAATTGCGATTAATGCGGAACGAAAGTGCAACAGGAAGATCATGATCACCAGCGAGACCACAATCATCTCTTCGGTCAAGGTTCTCTTGAGGGTATCAATGGCGCGCTTGATAAGATCAGAGCGATCATAAGTGGTGACGATTTCCACACCTTCGGGCAAGCCAGCACGTGCTACTTCGATACGTTGCTTAACCCGTTCGATCACTGTCAGCGCATCTTCGCCATAGCGCATGATAACGATCCCGCCTACGGTTTCACCCTCACCATCCAGTTCGGCCACCCCACGCCGCATGGCCGGACCCAGCGCTACTATGGCGATATCTCGAACCGTAATGGGTATTCCGCTTTTACTTACACCCAGACTGATCTTCTCAATATCTTGCTCTGATTTTATATAACCCCGGCCACGGATAAAGTGTTCGTGGCCGGCAATCTCCAGCACCCGACCGCCGACATCATTATTGGAACGGCGAATGGCCTGGGCGACTTTCTGTAATGAAATACCGTAGGCAGCAAGCTTGTTGGGGTCGATATTGACCTGATACTCTTTTACAAAACCACCCAC
>BTQO01000172.1:0-3264 GCA_036985915.1 Gammaproteobacteria bacterium
TTGCCGGCAGTGCCGGGCAGTGCTCATCGGCATGGCCGCAAACGGTCACCACGATATCGGCATCGTTAATCATCTCCTCTGTGACACGCGTTGATGCCTGATCGGATATATCCACACCCGCTTCATTCATCACCGCAATGGCACGCGGGTTCTTGCCATGCGCTTCGATGCCGGCAGATGCTGCCACCACACGATTGCCGCCAAGCTGTTTCGCCCAGCCTTCGGCCATCTGACTACGGCAGGAATTACCGGTGCACAAAAATAAAATGTGTATGGGCTTGTTGGGATTGTTCATAGGTTCAACCATAAGACAACGATACGATGGTTTAATAAACCTGCATCAAGCCGTGAGTGTTTTAAGTTCGGCATCGAACTGTTTGTAGCGCGCCATAAGTGCATGATCCGTGGTTGGTAAGAATGTGCTGGCCGGTAACGGCCAAGGCTCGCCCGGTTGTGTCGCCAACCATGCAATACCGCGCGCGGTGGCCTCGCACTTTTCAGGTCGCAAGACGTTTAGCCCGCTAATGTTCGAAAGCAACTGACAGAGCCGATCCGATTGTGACAACCCGCCACTTACACGCAACTGTGTGATGGTTTTGTGTTGTTGTAAACGTTCAAGATTGGCCTGAATAAGAAACACAATGCTCTCCAAAACACCGGCGCGTTTTTCTTCGGCACCAAGATCGTGTGCGGGCAACAAAAAATACGGCGCAATACCGGTGCGCCACCACGGTGAACCGAGTCCACCGACGGTATTGATGAACACCGGCGGCGTATCACAATTCTCTAACCATTGATCCGGCAGACCAGCCACAGGGCCCCACTGTGTTTCAATCCACTTTAATGCTGCACCGGCACCATTCACCGTGCCCTCGATGCTGTAACGAACACCGTGTTCGCTGCTGTCGAGAATGGTGTTTAACAACACGTTTAACGGCTCCCGACCTTCGCCTGAGTTTGCCAATATAAAAGCACCGCTGCCGAACACCACCAGTGCCTCGTCATCCGCCAGACCGCCTTCAGAATACACAGCCGAATTCTGATCGCCATTGACGGCATGAAGCGGGATGTCCTGCCAGCGCAGTGTGCCGGTGTGATGACGAATCGGCGTCACCACCGGCAGCCAGTGTTGCTCGATGCCAAACGCGTTGAGCAGCTGATCGTCCCAACGCAAGGTATCGATATTCATCAACTGGGTGCGCTGGGCATTGCCGTGATCAATCACAAACCGCTGCTCGCATGTGAGATGAAACACTAAAAATGAAGCCAACGGGCCCATCATCAAGCGGCCGCTGTTTGCGGCACGATTAACCGCTTGATTGTTTGTTAACAACCAGCGCAGCTTGGATGCACCGTAATGCGGTGACAGAGGCAAGCCGGTTAATGCGCGTGCCTTTTTATCTGTCAACCCGCTGTCTGCCAACAAGGCCGCGGCACGCGTATCCTGCCAGGACAACACCGGCGATAACGCATCACCCGTCTCACGATCCCAGGCAATAATGCTGGAGCGCTGGGTCGCAAGGCCTGCTGCCGTGAGGTTGCCATCGATGACGGCGGGTTCTTCCAACACCGCCTCGATACAGGCCGAAAGCGTGCTCAGTACCTCCTTCCCATCCTGCTCCACCCGGTGCGCGTCCAGCCGGTTGAGCGAAACGGGGCGCATGGCGCTGGCCACCTGGCACCCGTTCTGATCGAGCACCAGCGCCCGGCTGGCATGGGTTCCTTGATCCAGCGCAAGAACCAGGTCCTTTGACTTTGACATCGCGGTATTCATGTTCTATGTAAATAATATACCTGAACGCAAATTTTGAATTTTTCCGGCCAAGCCGGGGAGGTAAATACCATGAGGATTTCCACCACAGATCCCATCACGGGCCACGACGTACCGCCACCACTCGACACACATCCGTTTATTGTCGAAGGTGACGGTGAAGAGGCATTAAAGATCTATTTTGAAAACGAGGAAAGTAAACACATCTACGAAGACATCGAGGTCGAACATCCGGGCGATGACTTTGAATACAACCTGAATAATCCCGGCTAAATGGGTATTGAATAGCGGTTCGGCAACGTGTCATGGTGCCGTTAGAAAAAGGTCCGCAGCGCGGGCCTTTTTCATGTTCCAACATTTATGAGACATGATAGAATCATTTTATAAAGTACTGAGGAGGGAGCAGACCCTATGGCCAGTGTATTACTCGGTAACCTGCCGTTCGTAGGCCGGGCAACGGGCGCCCTGGGTGGAACTGATTTCGATCAGTTCAAGTCACCGTTTATGCTGGATTCCGAGGCGCGCCTGCATATTGGTCCTGCCGATGACATTGCGCGCAACGAGCATGGCGCAATTTTGGTCATCTATGAGCTGCTTATCCAGACCAAGGCCACGCCCTTTAAATTTGGCGGCATCTTGCGCAACCGCACCCATTTTCTTGACGCCTGCCAGGCCTTTGATGATGCGCGCGCCAATCGAACGGATGAAGGGCCGCGCCTGGTGGTGTATGGAACCTACGATGGCAATCCCATCGAACCCGGTAAACACGATGACCTGCCGGCAGGCCCCTGCGGCAAGAGCGTGAACCAGATTAAATATCAGCTGTTTAAGCGCTGCATGAAGCTCGACCCCGAATTCCCGACCCGCAATCTGACCGAAGCCCAACGCGAACAGGAAGCAACCTTCATCGCTGAGGCTACCTCCTCGACCTGACCTGTGGCACACAACTGTGTGGATGGAGGGCGACTCCTGGGATGGAGTCGTGTACCAAGGAAACTTAAGAATAAATCAGAGTTTTTTTGGTGTTTTCGTTCGATTGTTGGGTTCACCGCAATGTTTCACCGATGATTTAATCGGGCAACACCCTGACCCGCACCGCGGTTCTTCAGGCTATACTTGGTCGGCGTAAGTATACGACTGTTTGAATTTGAAAAAGGTACTGTGTGCGTAATCGAATAAAAATAATCGTGTTACTGGGGTGCCTGGCAGGCATTGCTACTCTTGCCGGCTGCACCAAAACCAAAATCAATGAATGCAATGACCTCATTACCTCGGCCAACAAACTGTCAAAGATTGGCACCGGCATTGAAACCAGGGGTAAAGAACTCGAGCAGATGTTCACGAACGCACAGAACATGACTCAGTTCAAGGACGCCGCTATCGAAGCCCGGTTTATGTATGAAGATGCCAGTGAAAAAATCGATAACGTAATCAGAACAGAAATCAACACGCTGGTACTAACAGACGAGAAGCTCAACACATTACGGAAAGGT
>BTQO01000173.1:0-3236 GCA_036985915.1 Gammaproteobacteria bacterium
CCTACACGACGCCGTGCCGCTCTGCTTCCAGAGAAAACCGGCAGTCAATGTACAGCGTTATTTTTCGTGTTCCATGATAACCGGACGTTCACGATAGGCGGTCAAGGTGGCTTCGGCCTCATTACTATTGTTAGCAAACACGACTTTGACTTCGTAATTGTCCTGGTCCGCCTGGTCTGCGCGCTTATCCCGGGCGAATCTCTTGGCATCCTTGAAGCTGTCAAAATGTTCGATCAGTTCAACAGACCGGTTAGGAAATTTATTAAAAACGAAGTAGGGCATGACAGGCTGATGCTTTCGGGACACTTTAACTATAGTTTAAATAAGGTGTTTGGAGAGCGTAAAGCAAGCAGGCGGGGCGTGGTGCACCACGTACACCACACCGTTAGATACCTGTCTGGCTGCAAATGAAAGGCATTTATTGATCGAGTGCCATAAAGATGCGATCGCGGATTTCTTCAACCTTGCCGATGCCATCAATTGCAACAATCCGCGGTGCTACAGCATCATCGCTATCAGACCAGCGCGTGTAGTAATCAACCAGCGGTTTGGTTTGACTGTGATAGACTTCAAGACGCTTACGGACAGTCTCTTCCTGGTCGTCGTCACGCTGGATAAGTGGTTCACCTGTCTCGTCATCCTTGCCCTCTTCTTTAGGCGGATTAAAGATAATGTGATAGGTGCGCCCGGACGCCATGTGGACACGCCGGCCACTCATACGTTTGATGATCTCGTTGTCGTCAACCTTGATCTCAACAACGCAATCGATCTGGACACCAACATCCTTGAGGGCATCGGCTTGTGCGAGGGTGCGGGGAAAACCGTCAAACAAAAAGCCATTCGCACAGTCTGATTCCTGAAGTCGATCCTTGACCAATCCCATGATGAGATCGTCCGATACAAGGCCGCCTGCATCCATGACTTTTTTTGCTTCCAGCCCGAGCGGGGTGCCAGCCTTGACCGCGGCACGCAGCATGTCGCCGGTTGAAATCTGCGGGATGGAGTACTTTCCCTTAATGTAGTTAGCCTGGGTCCCCTTTCCGGCGCCCGGCGGTCCAAGCAGTATCATGTGCATGTATATTGCCCCGCTTTAAGTATGATGATTCGAATGAGGCCGCGCATTATGCCGTCGACCGGGTGACTTGGCCAGCGGGACTGATGAAGACAGCGTCAGGACCGGGCGCCAGAATAACCATGATGTGTAACCCGGAAATACCAATAAGTCCGGAGTGTGCGAGTGTGCAAACAGCTTTCCCGGGCCGTTTTTGCTGCTTGGGCGTGATCCGGGATATATTCTTGCGGGCGGTTTATCATCCCGCATATGCAAGTCATTCGGGCGGCGGCAGTGCCCATGTAAGACCTTACTTAGCCCTTGCTAATCAGTTTCCGCATATCCTCGAATGAGCGAATCCAGGGTTTCAGGTCTTTATACTTTTCAAGCAACTTATCCCTCGCTTTTATTGCAGTCTCACGATCCGGGAAATCACCCATCAATGCTGCAAACCATGTTTCACCTTGCAACCGGTAATGAATGTACCGTACGCCAAGTTCCGGGTCGAATTGATTAATGAACTTAAGCATTAGTTTTTCGCTGTGGTTGGCCAGTAGTTGAATGGTGTAATGGTTTGAATCACGCAATACCAGCCAACGATCAGCGCTCGCTGCTGGCGCCAAAATATTTGCCTGGCCGGAATCCTCACGAATTGCTGGTTGTTCTTTTTGTTGTTTGTTAGCCGATGCGGGTGATTGACGTGGTTGGCTGGCAACCGCAACCCGGGCGCGTCGTGTCTGTTCTTCGGCGTGGCGTCGATACCAGGCGGCAGCCTTGGCAGGATCTTTTGCTACACCACGGCCGTTTTCATATAAACCGGCCAGGTCATATTGCGCCATTGCATAACCTTGTTGCGCTGCCTGTGCAATTAACTGGGCGCCTTTTTTTTCATCAACTTTCAGGCCCTGGCCCTGCAAGTACATAATGCCGAGATGATATTGCGACTCCGCAACGCCTTGTTTGGCGGCACTTTCCAGGAGATCGGCTGCCATCTGGTAATCCGGATCAACCCCTTGTCCGGTGAGATACAGCATGGCCAGATCGTGCCGTGCACGCGCATACCCTTGTGCAGCGGATTCTGTCAGCCATCGAGTTGCTTCGGCCATATCGGTGTGTATGCCTTCACCGCGTGCATACAACAGGCCAAGATTGTATTGCGCCTCGGCGTTTCCAACGTTGGCGGCTAACAGATACAGGCGCGCAGCTTCTTTTTTGTTTTGCGGAACGCCCAGGCCTCTCAGATACAGGTAGGCCAATTTGGTTTGTGCGGGCGATAATCCCTTGTCTGCCGCTTTTTGCCACAGTTTTGCAGCTTTATAGTAGTCGCGCCCGACATCCTGGCCGGTGAAGTATTTAATACCCAGATCATGCTGCGCTTCAGCTATACCATTGTTGGCTGCCTGCTTGTACCAGTAGATAGCTTTGGTGCCATTGCGGGCAGTGCCCAACCCCTTCTCATACAGTACTGCAATGCCGATTTGCGCGCGACCATCGTTCTTATTGGCCAGTGGCGTCCAGATATCAAGTGCGGACTTGTATTCACTGGCTTGGTAAGCAGCCCAGCCATCAGAATAGCTCGCCGCACACACCATGCCGGATATGGCAAGACCCGCGATGATCGATAAAGACCAGAAAATAGATCGCAACAACCGAAGCTGCGTCAGGAAAGAATGGACCATCGACTGAATAATCATCTGAAGCGCATTACAGTTGGGCATGCAGGGTGATCAGCGCTGTCTGGTTTCTTCAACTTTAACCCATATTGATCGTTGATCGTTGATTGACGTTTTTGTTTGATGCAAGTAACCCCTTTGTGAGCGCTGCTGGCTATCGATAATACCGCCAAGGTCGAGCCATTCTCCCAGTCGGCCGCTGACTGCGGTTGACAGTTGCTGGGTTTCAACAAGGCCGGTTCGATTGCCTGGTGTGTTGCGGTATGGCGAGATTTCCAGTGTCACGCGATCACCCGAAAGACGCGGTAGCACATAAAATCCACTGGTAACATCATGATACTGGACCGAGTCGGTCACGCGCGCGGTGTTCCCAACAATATGCACCTGACGCTGGGGTAGCGGTATTGACTTGCCGACACGGATGAACGCCTGACGACCTTCCAGAACTTGCACGTGCTGTTCGCTATCATTGTCGCTGTAACTGTCTCTTCTGACGATTCCGCCGCGGATGG
>BTQO01000174.1:0-3216 GCA_036985915.1 Gammaproteobacteria bacterium
TCCAATCCGCATAACCCGGACGGTGCATGCCCCAGATCGGTTGTCTCCAGAGCGTACTGCAAAGGTGCGGCGCTGTTATTAAGCAATACCTCAGACAACAGGTTCGCTTCCATCAGTGTCTTAATGTCGGTAATCCTGCCCAATAACCACCCTAGTACGATATGCGTCTTGTCCTTAGAATCTTCGTCCTTCGGCGTGGGATAGCTAATCGTGTCAGTTGTTGGGCTGGTCAACTTAAGTTCGTCGTTAATAACAACGGGACCGCCTGTATCATTAATGCGCGCCAAGGCCTTATCTTCGAACCGCGCCTGGAGTTCAGCAGCCGGCCTGTTTCCATAGGTCATAAACAACGCATTGGCCGGACGGTAATGATTCGCGTGGAATGATTTTAATGCATCATAGGTAAGTTCCGGTATATGCGCCGGTTCACCACCCGAATTGTAATGATAGGTTGTGGTTGTATATAACCGCTCCTGCAAAGCCTGGTGCAAAATGCTATAGGGTGCGCTCATTGCACCCTTCATCTCGTTATAAACGACACCCTTGTAAGTTAATGGAGAAGCAGGATCCGTGGGGTTTTCAAACTCCACCCGATGTCCTTCCTGCGCAAAATCCATCTTGCTTAACAGCGGAAAAAAGACGGCATCCAGATAAACATCCATCAGGTTATCGAAATCCTTCCGATTCTGGCTGGCAAATGGATACGCCGTCCAATCACTGGCTGTAAAGGCATTCATGAAATTATTCAATGAACGGCGCGTCATCATGAAAAAAGGATCGCGCACCGGATAATGTTCACTACCACACAACGATGTGTGCTCAAGAATGTGTGCGACACCGGTTGAATCTTTGGGTTCAGTCAGAAACGCCACAAGGAACACATTGTTATCATCTTCCGAGGCAAGATGCAGGTGCCGTGCACCGGTGCGCTTATGACGGTAATCTTCCAACGTCAGGCGCAATGCCGGAATATCCTTGCTTGCTGTGAGTTCAAACGGAGATTCGCTCATGGTTTCCCTTTATAAAAAAGTGGTTATCGGCAAACTTAAACCGCGCAGTCGGTCAAAGTATCACTGAACAAGCTCAATAAGAAAGCCTTGATGAAGACACAGCCCAGGACGACCGCAACAACGGGTCTAAACAACAAAACATGGAGTCGTGTACCGCTGAAACCCGGAATAAATCAGGGTTTCCCAATAAATCGGCTCAGTCAGGATATAAGATCGTTGCGGGGCCGGTTGGTGATTGCAAGACGCGCATATAGGGCAAAACCGCCAAACAACAACGCGGTAAAGAACAAGTTGCCCAAAACACTATTTTGGAAAAACGGGATAGCCGCGATGTAGCATGTTATGAGTCCGGACAGGTCGGCGCTATATAGATCACTTGTCATCCAGACACCAAAATTGGTGAGGACAAAGAACATGACTGACGATGCCAGCGATGCAGTCACGATCGTAAGACCGTTCATGCGCTTACGCAAAATCATGCCAATCACCGCGGTTAACATAAACCCGATGTATACAAAAATCAGGGTGTCGTGAAGACCCAGCAGCAGATCACTCAACATCAATACGACCAACGGGAGCACCAGCGCAAAACGCTTGTCCTGAATATAAGCGCCGCCAAACAACGCCAATGCGGCAACCGGCGTGACGTTCGGTGGGTGCGGTAACAAGCGCATGGCAACGGCCAGTACGATGATCCCCAGAACAACCAGTTGGTTTTTATCGGTCAGTAATCTATGCATCATGTTCTGTCTCCTTAAGTATAATCTTACTATCATTAAGGGCTGCGTGCAGGTTTACGCCACGGGGTTTCCTCGCTGCCCTGTGCTTTCGCAAGGCAGCGCGCCACCACGAATAACAAATCGGAAAGACGGTTTAAATACTGAAGCAGCGCGTCATTCAGCGTTTCTCGTTTGTGTAAACTAACAGCAGTCCGCTCTGCACGCCGGCAAACCGCGCGTGCCAGGTGGCATAAACCTGAACTCTGACCGCCCCCTGGCAGGATAAATTCCTTGAGCGGCGGCAGGGCTGCATTGAGATCGTCCAGCACCTGTTCCAGGCGTGTAACGGCGCCGCCTTTAAGCAACACATGGCCCGGCATACTGATCTCACCACCGGCATCAAACAGGTCGTGCTGGATATCTACAATATGGCCTCTGATCGGGGCCGGGATATCCTGCGCCAGCAGCAACCCCAATATACTGTTCAGCTCATCCAGATCGCCGATCAGACCCAGCCGCGGGCTATCCTTGGCAAGACGAGTGCCATCGGCCAGACCGGTTTCACCATGATCACCGGTACGGGTGTAGATTTTTGAAAGCCTGTGCCCCATTTAGTAGCCCATCTGGAATTCGATATCGATTTCAAAACGTTCCGCCTTGCTAAGATGCTGCACTGCGGGCGTAAAGGGTTCGATCGATGCCACGGCGTTAACGGCCGCCTGATCCAGCGGCGAAAAACCGCTGGATGCTTCGATGGACACCTGGCGGACAGCGCCCTCAGGCAGTATTTCAAACCCGACACGCGTCACACCTTCACGGCCAAAACGTCTGGCAGCGCGTGGATAGTACTTGTTGTCATCGATCGCCTTTCTTAACAGATGCAACAAGGTGCTGCGGGTATCAGCGCGATGTGGGTTTTCCACCCCATAAGGATACGATTGCGCGGCATTCGTCGCGATCATCCCAAGAGGTGCCGATCGATGGCTTGGGGCAGCCACATTCCTGTCAGCTTCATCAGGCAGGCTCGCCGGTAATCGTTGTGTTTCGGGTTCACTGGTTGATGGCCCGGATACTTTAAGCGCAAGAACAACCCGCTTGGACGCAAGGACTGCGTTGTCAACAGGAACCTTCGCCAATCCCGGTTCACCGGCTTGTCGTGCCGCACGATCTGCACCGCGGTCTGATGACTTAAGACCGGTTTCGCCGCTCGCGCGAACCAGTTCAACCTGAATCACGGGTCCACCGCCCTTGCTCGATGGCGTATGCGTATTACCCGGAATGCCGATCAAGACCACCCCGTGCAGGACGAACGATAAAAACAGGATCAGGATATGATTGAGCTGAATCGTTTGCATGCTGTAAGTTTAGGGCACTTCTAAAAATAGTGATTTTTTTGTGAGAGCAAGGAAGCACCGCACACACGACCACATGGATGTGGGAGGTACGAGCCCATGGACGGGCGAAGGTAGAACAATGCAGGAGCAATT
>BTQO01000175.1:0-3197 GCA_036985915.1 Gammaproteobacteria bacterium
CGGCTGTCTTTTTCAGGTTTGTGTTTTTCCTCAGACATATCTCAGTGAGTATATTCACCTACCCCCAAGTTATCCACATTTATGCTCAATATATAGGTGCCAAAACACAACATATAGTGCTTGACAAACGCTAATTGTGCTATAGATTGTGGAAAATTGACCAGACAGGAGAAAATTGCTTATGACAAGAAGGTGAGGCCGGTATAGCAGCCCTCGCCCAAGCAATAAAAAATGGGCAGCCCCGCTAGGAACGCCCCTTTTTTACTGACCTATACAGCTTTTTGTAGTGCGGGTGTAGCTCAACGATAGAGCGCCTCGATTCCCAACGATGTAGATGCCGGTTTGAATCCGGTCACCCGCTATCCTATTAAACTATCCCCTATACCGATACATTCTGTATCGTTAGGTAAACCATATCATTTATTTGCATAATTGCAACGATTCTCACTAAAACCAAGCTTTTTGCTTTGTTAAATATACAAACGCCATAATTATTGAAATATGGGAATTATAATCAGTTATGCCCAATAATTTACAACTAAGTGGGAATATTGTCTAGGTCCTGGCAATCCACACTGATCCGCCTGGCGTTGATGGCGTGCGCCTGGGTCCCCTTACGTGGTCTGCATTTCATTGGGCGTCTGGCCGGCCGCGCACTCTACTGGCTACCCAATCGCGCCCGTTCGGTTGCGCGGACCAATATCGAGCTCTGCCTGCCAACACTCAACCCGCAAGCGCGCGACCGACTATTACGCTTGAGCCTGCAGGAATCCTGCAAAACACTGCTTGAGTTCGGACCGTTTTGGCGCTGGGAAACCAAACGCCTGCTGGCACTGGTCCGCGAAACAGATGGGTTTGATGCATTGCAACAGGCATTCGGTACCGGACAAGGCGTGCTGATCGTAACGCCACACCTCGGTGCCTGGGAGATGTGCGGTGTTTACGGCGGTGCACATTTCCCACTCAACAGCCTGTATCGGGTGCCGCGCCTAAAAGGGGTCGAAGACTGGCAACGCGCAGGACGGGAACGCAGCGGCAGTAAACTGTTTCGAACGGATCGTTCCGGGATACGGAGTCTCATGCATGCACTGGGTAATGGAGAAATGGTTGGCATTCTGCCCGATCAGGTGCCGCCCCGGGATGCCGGAATTTATGTGCCTTTTTTCAACCGGCCTGCCTACACCATGACCCTGTTCACAAGCCTGGCACAGAAATTCAATCCGCCGGCGTTTATCGCCTATATGAAACGCCTGCCGCGTGCCGAAGGCTATAAAATGATTATCAAGCGACTGCCCAAGGAAGTGGGTGGCAAGGATACGCAATTAGCAGCAACGATTCTGAATCAGGCAATTGAAGACCTGGTGCGTGAATGCCCTGAGCAGTATCTATGGGTCTATCGACGATTCAAGCGAGCGCCGCCAGGTACACCTGAAGTGTACTAGCCCATTACTTGCGCCAGAATGCCGGGATAAACAGTACCAGCAATGTGAAGATTTCTAATCGGCCGAGCAACATGGCCAGGCTCAGTATCCATTTCGCAGCGGTATTGATATTACCGTAATTGGCGCTCACATCGCCCAGGCCGGGTCCCAGGTTATTAATACTCGCAGATACTGCAGAAAAGGCCGTGACCTGATCCAACCCGGTCAACATCAAGGCAAGCACCAGCAAGACGAAGATTGCAGCATAGGCGGAAAAAAAGCCCCAGACGGCATCGATCACTCGATCTGGCACAGGGCGCCGGTTCATCTTGATCGTGATCAGCGCACTTGGGTGCAACAAGCGCATAATTTCCCGTCGTCCCTGTTTTAACAGCAATACGAAACGAATAACCTTAATACCCCCTGCTGTCGAACTCGCACAACCACCTATAAAACTGGTGAATATCAGTAACACCGGCAACACACCCGGCCATACTGCATATTCAGCCGTTGTAAAACCCGTGGTCGTACCAATTGAAACGGCATGAAAAATACCGCTCATCACGTTTTTTACCGGGTCGTCAAACGTGTTGCTAATCAACAGGTAAACTGATGTCGCAATGGCAACAACACCCAGAATTGTAAAATAGGCGCGTACCTCGGCATCACGTAGATAAACACGCGGGTCCAGGCTCCGCCAGGCCACAAAATGCAGGGCAAAGTTAATTCCTGACAAAAGCATAAACACGATCGCAATGGATTCAATCAGATAGCTATCGAACCACCCAATGCTTGCATCATGGGTAGAAAAGCCACCAATCGAGACCGTTGAAAAACTATGCGAAATGGCATCAAAAGCGCTCATGCCAGCCAGCCAATAAGCAAGCGCGGACATGACGGTCAGGCCAAGATAGATATACCACAATGCCTTGGCCGTCTCGGTAATGCGCGGTGTCAGCTTTGCTTCCTTCATTGGACCGGGGGTCTCTGCCCGATATAGCTGCATACCGCCAATACCAAGCATTGGCAAGATTGCAACCGCAAGCACGATAATCCCCATGCCACCCAGCCACTGTAATTGTTGCCGGTAATACCGGATCGACAACGGTAAATCATCAATACCAGTAATGACCGTAGCACCGGTGGTAGTCAAACCAGAAACTGATTCAAATACGGAATCTACTAATGACATATGTGGCTGCTCGGCCAACATAAACGGCAAAGAGCCAGCAGCTGATAGTGCAATCCAGAACAGTACCACCACTACAAAACCGTCACGTAGTTTAAGTTCCTGTGTTTGTTTGTACACCGGCAACCAAATGACAAGACCACCCACCAGGACTACAAAAAACGCGGATAAAAATGACTGCGCTGCACCATCATGCGTATACATGGAAATAAAAACGGGCGGTAACAAGGTGATACTAAAAAGCATCAACAATATACCGAGTACACGCAGGGCAACGAGCGGTTGCATGTCAGGAAACTCGCCTTAGCAGATAAATACCGGGTATTAAACGATTTTCAACCACATTCAAATGAAGCTGAATCCAACTTGAAAGAGGCTTTCTACCTCATGGATTTTGCGGCGATCGAGTAAAAACAAGATGGCATGATCTTCAGCCTCAATTACCGTATCGTGATGTGCCATCAGCACTTCATCGCCACGCACAATGGCGCCGATGGTCGTACCCAAGGGTAAAGCAATTTCCTCGATGCTCCGCCCAACGACACGGGACTTACTTGCATCACCATGCGCCACTGCTTCTATTGCCT
>BTQO01000176.1:0-3175 GCA_036985915.1 Gammaproteobacteria bacterium
CAACATTGAGATTGGTGCCGGTCTCGGTGAGATGGCCGGTAAGATCTGGCGTATTGGTTTGATGGGGTATTCCTCGCGGCCAACCAATGTGTTGCTGTGCCTGTCCGCGCTTGAGGCGATACTCGGGCAATACGGTGCGCGCATCAACAAAGGTGTGGCAGTTGAGGCAGCAACCGCTTCCTACAAGGCCGCCTGACCGGGTATGCCGCGCCGCGGCCGCTCCTGCTTGCCAGGCGGGTAAAGCTTCAGGATTTGTCCCACGTTGATCACGTAATCATTGCCAATGCCGTTCCAGGCAGCCAGTTGCCTGACGTTTAACTGGTAGCGCCGTGAGATATTCCAAAGTGTATCGCCAGTGCTGACCCGGTGATGGCGTAGACGGCTGGTCTGTTGCTGGCTCGTCGCATGGGCTGTTTGGGTGTTTGCTGTGTATTGCGTGTTTTTGAGTTCAGGCAGTATGAGTGCATCGCCAGCCCGAATGTTCGTGCTACTGAGTCCGTTGGTATACATCAGGGTACGCACCGTTGTGCCATGGCGTGTTGCGATGGTGCCGAGTGTGTCGCCTGGGTGTATGCGGTAACGGCCGGGCCCTGTGTCGGCATATCGGGTTTTCCTGGAAAAGGCGTTGTTCCATCTGGCTTTTCTGTCAACAGGTATCAGCACGCGATTTGGATGGTTGGCAAGTGTTTGATGTTGGCGGTAGCCAGGATTGAGCCCTTTAAATTCCGCGTGCGTCATGCCGGCAGCCTTGGCAGCACTGGCGGTTTTGATGCGCCGGTTAAGGGTAACCGTGGTGAAATAGGGGCGAATCGGGATAGGTGTGATGGTGATGCCGTATTTCTCAGGTTGTGCGAACAGTTGGCTGGTGGCGATCAGCCGTGGAACATACCGCATGGTTTCCGGTGGCAACGAAAGCAGCCAGAAATCCGCTTCATCCTCATCGAAGCCGCTTTTTTCGATAACGCGATTGACGTTGCCCCAACCGTAATTATAGGCAGCCAGAGTTAACAACCAGTCACCGTTATAGCGGGTGTTCAGGTCTGAAAGATAATCCAGTGCGGCACGTGTCGATGCGATGATGTCACGGCGTTCGTCCAGCAAGCCGTTTTGTTCGAGCCCTAATAGCCGGCCTGTACTTGGAATGATCTGCCATAATCCGGCCGCCTGGCTGCGTGAGGTTGCTTCAGGCCGGTAAGCGCTTTCAATAATGGGCAGTAACGCCAGTTCCATCGGCAGTCCCCGGGTTTTAAGCTCCTGCATGATGTAGTAAAGATAAGGCGTGGCACGCTCACTTACCCGCTTGAGAAACTCCGGGTTGCGCAGGAGATACCGAATTTCGTATTCAATAAACGGGTGGTCTTGCCAGGCAAAGCTGAAACCACGGCGCGCCTCGTCCCAAAGATCCCTTGGCGGTCCCGGTGGGAAGCGCGGTCCGGGCTTGGCCGCAGCAGCCTGTTTGATCTCAAGCCACATCCTGATGGCCTCTGCCGTCTCACTGGTGGTTCGCTTAAGGTCTGCAATCTGCTCAGCTGTCTGGCCGGGTGGGCGAATTTCCTGCCTGGCGCAGCCAACGATGGTTACTGCAGCCATCAGGCAATATGAAAAGACCCTGAGGTTACCTGAGGGGTAAACCCTGAAAAGGCTTGGTAGCGGCATGGTCCAGTCGGGTGGCTTGATCAGCGGCAATCAAATGGCGGTCGTTGTCTGTTAATAATCGTGGCAGGCAAACTGTCGACTGTCAATTTGACAGGCAGGTAAAAACCATTTGTAGTTGTTATTGTCATGTGAGTGGCAGATGTTGGAGGATAGGCCCATGCATCAATGCACATCTGATACCCATACGGTCTACCGCGGATTACGCGTGTGGTTTGATTCCGAGCCTGGCAGAACGCTATTCAAGGCAGAGTCTGAGCAGGTATCAGAATGGTTACCAGGATTGTTTGGTTATCACCTGTTATCAGTGCCCGGCATTGACCCTGAGTTCGTGCAATCGAGCAGGATCAGGCATCAAGTAACATGCGCACCGGATGTGTCGGTTAACGATGTATCGGTTATTTCTGATTATGGCCCGCTCCCATTTCGTGCTGAAAGCATTGATGTAGTTGTGTTGCACCATGCGCTCGAGTTTTCTTCACAACCCCACCTGTTGCTCAGGGAGGCCGAACAGATTCTGGTGCCTGAGGGCCATTTGATTATCGTTTCTTTTAACCCAATGAGCCTGTATGGTCTGTGGAAGGCATTTGGTCCGCGTGCGAATCCTCCCTGGTGTGGTCATTTTTATCGCGAATCGCGCATCAGAGACTGGCTGGAACTGCTGGGCTTCAAGGTGCTCGAGCGTCGAGGTTGTTGTTTTAGACCGCCTCTGGCGCGGTCTAATGTGATGGAGCGGTTATCTTTTCTGGAGAATGTTGGCGCACGACTGTGGCCGTTCATGTCTGGTGCCTACCTGTTATTGGCGCAGAAACACATGATTGCCATGACGCCCGAAATTCCGCGATGGCGACATACACGCAACGTGGTTGCCAATGGCCTGGTAGAGCCGACAAGGCGCACAGGTTCTTCAATATAATAGACTGCACGTATGAAGGATGTGATTGAAATATTCACCGATGGCGCATGCCGGGGCAACCCAGGGCCAGGAGGGTGGGGTGTATTACTGCGTTATGGTTCACACGAAAAAACATTATATGGCTCAGAGAATAATACAACCAATAATCGGATGGAGTTGATGGCAGCCATCATGGCACTCGAGGCGCTCAAAAGGAAAAGTAGAGTTGTTCTGACCACGGATTCACGTTATGTCATGCAGGGCGTGACAGAATGGATGGCTGACTGGAAACAAAGGGGTTGGCGTACAGCCAACAAGAAACCGGTCAAGAATGTTGATCTTTGGCAACGATTGGAAGCCGCGTTCGATGGTCATGAGGTTGACTGGCGCTGGGTTAAGGGTCACAGCGGGCATCCGGAAAACGATATGGCAGACCAGCTAGCCAATCAGGCAATTGATGATTTGCTGGCGGTGCAGAATTGAGTGTTTAAGGAAACTTAAGGTTTATTCTTAAGTTTCCGCGGTACAAGGACGATGTACACGACTCCATGGATGGAGGAGATAGGGCCGCGTCGGGAACTGCGGCCGAAGGATGTACAAGTGTCGCAAGCGGCACGACTCCATGGC
>BTQO01000177.1:0-3172 GCA_036985915.1 Gammaproteobacteria bacterium
TTCATCAATAAAGAGGCAAAACCCCTATTAATCCGATATAATTCATGTGCTTAAACAAGAAATCGGAGAGGTTTTGCCCGTGACAAACTGTACCCAAGAATCGTTTCAATTTCCAGTCCTAAAAAGACGCATTGTTGAAGTCAACTTCCAAGGTGGCAACATCACCTCAGACGGCGGTGTGCTGCTGTTGCAGCAGGTAGATCGCCGCCTGGGTTTGTGTGAAGTGGTTGCACCTGCCCTGGATGATCCCCGCCGCCAGGCAAGCTGTGACCATAATAACCTGAGTCTGTTACGGCAAAGGGTCTATGCACTGGCACTGGGTTATGAAGACCTCAACGACCATGAGACACTGCGCCTGGACCTGGCCATTCAAACGGCGCTGGGGCGTAGCGAAGAACTGGCCAGCAGTCCGACCCTGTGCCGCTGGGAGAACCGGGCAGACCGGGAAACTGCCGTGCGGATGCACGAAGTCATTGTCGATCAGTTCATTGCCTCATTCAACAAAGCACCAAAAAAGCTGATCCTGGACTTTGATGCCACCGATGATGCTGTCCATGGCAGACAGGAAGGTCGCTTCTTCCACGGTTACTACGACCACTACTGTTTTTTGCCACTGTATGTGTTTTGCCGCAAGCAGCTGTTGGTCAGTTACCTGCGGGAGAGCAAGATCGATGGCGCCAAACATGCCTGGGCAATATTGGCCTTGCTGGTCAAACGCCTGCGTCAGGTCTGGCCACAGGTGAAAATCATTTTCCGCGGCGACTCAGGCTTTTGCCGCTGGCGGATGTTGTCGTGGTGTGAACGTAAAAACGTGGGATATATCGTCGGCATCGCCAAGAACAAGCGCCTGAACGCCCTTACCGCGCAGCTGCAACGTGATGCGAAGGAATGTTATGTCAGCTTGGGCAGCAAAGTGCGCTGGTTTTCCGATATCCACTATGCAGCCGGTAGTTGGGATCGCAAGCGGCGAATCATCGCCAAGATCGAACACACCGGCAAGGGTAGTAACCCGCGCTATGTGGTGACCAATCTGAAAGGTGATGGCAAGACGTTGTACGACAAGCTCTATTGCGCACGTGGTGAGATGGAGAACCGCATTAAGGAACAACAACTGGACCTGTTCGCTGACCGCACCAGTTGCCACCGCTGGTGGCCCAATCAGTTCCGACTGTTGTTATCGTCACTGGCCTACATGCTGCTCGAAGCCATCCGGCGGCTGGCGTTACAGGGAACGGTACTGGCTAATGCCTATGTTGGCACTCTGCGGCTGAAGCTACTCAAGATCGGCGCAGTGATCCTGCGCAATACCCGGCGGATCCGCTTCCTGTTATCCAGTGCCTGTCCCTATCAGCGATTGTTCTTGCACGTGGCTGCCAAACTCGCACCGGACTAATCCGGCTCTATCCTTCACAACGACTGCTTTGGAACAAAGGCGAGGGGCAGCTATGCCTGCGCAGTGAAAATGACTCCTGTTTAACAGTTGTTGGTACTCAAAAAGCAGAGAAATCACCCGCAAACATTCAAAACCTCATCGGGTCGGCTGCCGCGACAGCGAAAATGGGAATCAATGACCAACACCAGCTGGATCAGAGGTGCTCATGAAATATTGGGGCTAGCGATGGACCAGTGCAATACCTGAAGGATCAGTACGGTTATTTTCGTACTTATCCAAATATGGGTCTGATCGACATTGGTTGCTTCATTGTACGCACCGATATAGCAGAACCAAGTAGGCTTCAAGGACAAAACATTCTTTGGTGATGGTATTTTTGTTGAAGATATTAAGAAAAAATTTGGGCAGTCGATCAGAGTTGGTAAACTTAATAAGGTATTATTTGTTCACAACTAAGCAGGGATTAGAAAACACTGGTTTACCCATCGTTCCGTTGAGTATCGTTACGATTGGACTGCCCCGGGTCTGAACTTAGAGTAAGCCTGCAAGATAGTAATGTTGAAAGCTATCGCGACAAGTTTTCAGCAGATTTGGGTAACACCTCTCATTTTGCCCAATTGTGGACCATCCCGACTGACTTCGAACGCTGAAACAGTGTATTCAAAAACACGTAGTTTACCGGTTGAATAATCGTGAAACTCAATAACGCAATTGGTTAAGTCAACTAGATCCGCCTTAAGGATTCCAAGTAGCTTCTGCAGATGTTCTCTTCTGGGCTTGTAATGACCACTGTTATTACTGACTAGCAACAGGCCCCCGTTGAGTATCTTTATGAACCCAGCGCACACAACATCATTGCCTGCATTGAATGAAGAATGATTAAACTGGCCATCGGCACTGACGTCATCAAGGGTAAAAACATTGCCGTACCTGTCCATTGCAAATGGCCACCCATACTTCTGATCTGTGTTAGTTGTTAGGCCATCAATGCCGGTGAATCTACCGACATTATCTATGAGTAACATATCACGCAGTCGCGACATCTTTCGCATATAGATTACATCTTGAGTTCCACCTGTTAACCTGTCGATCTGGGCATATTCTTTCTCTTTAAGGTCCCCGAACTCCTGCGGAAAATTACTGGGCTTTTTCAAATTGTCATATTGCTGATCCAGCATGGAAGCCGAAGGCGCACGCTGCTTATTATTTTTTACATACAATGACCGTTCATGCATATATACACCCTGCATGGGCTGGAGACCCGGGTGTCTGCCTTGGGTCGCCTTTTTTTGCTCAAATAAATCAAAGGCTCTACCGAATTGTGGATCCAGATGACGCATCCAGGCTAAGGTACCTGCCAACAAAATGTTAATCTGATTTTTCCGTTTTGGTGTATTTCCGTCGGTCTTTAGTTGTTTTGCCTTGAGCCAGTGTCTGCACTCTTTGTATACCCGCACAGTACTATTAAAACTTCTATTTTTGTGCCACTCATCCAGAGCATCATCTATCAATTTGATTGTCTTCCTTCGATCAAAGGATCCACCTTTGGTATTTTCTCTGAAGGCAATTTTGGTTATTAGTGGATTCGGTATTGGGTCGCCATGCATTTAGCTAGATACTCCATTTTTCCTGAACATCTGAGATGGTTAACCAAATTGGCTATTCCTTCTGAACTAAATATAGGCTAAAAGTGCAAAAAGTCTACAGACCCATTGAGGTATATAATATCTATGTCAGGTTACGGCCCGAATTGGCGCCAGAAAGCCTGCAAGCGAGGTG
>BTQO01000178.1:0-3103 GCA_036985915.1 Gammaproteobacteria bacterium
TGGTCCGCCTACCGGTCTGTCTTGAGCGATCTTTTGGGCAATCTTGCGTATGAAAGTGATGGGGAAAGAATGCCGGATGCACAAGATATAGCAGTTCTGGGGGCAGACTTGTTTAGCAAGGGTGAGGACGTTGCCCCGGACAAGGCGTTGCCTGTGTACATTCGTAATCAGGTGGCCGTTGCCAAGCGTTGATGTATCGTACAGCGTCGATACACATTATTACAGTGCGCCGTATTTCTGGAGCAGCTCAGCAATAGACTTTGCCATGAGTGCGTATCCTTGCGCATTGGGGTGTATGGCATCAGATTTTAATTGCGGCCTGATAAGAATATACGGCAGTACATCACTTTCATAAGGTAAATTGAATTCTTCAGCTATTTCTGCATAAAAGTCTGCAGGACTCATGAACAGCCCTGGTTTTGGTACACCGATCAGAACGACATCGATATTTCTTTTCTTTGCCAGTCTGATCATGTTGCGCAGATTATCGGCAGCAGCAGCAAGATCCTTTTTGCGCAACATGTCGTTACCTCCATGGGTCAAGATTATCAGACGAATATCTTTCTGATCCAGGATATCAGGTAGCCTTGCCAGACCCTTGGCGGTGACCTCACCTGGTATGCCTGCATTGATTACTCTTCGGTTAATGAGTTGTTCAAGTATTGCAGGGTAGCTTTGATCATTTGTTGCTCCTGTACCATGAGTCAGGCTGTTTCCGAATGCCAGGATCGTAGCATCAGGTACTAATGAGTTGAGCGTGGGCCTATCACTGCAGCCAGAGAACGACCATGTTGCGATTATTATAAAAAAGATCTTTAACTTACTGATCATTTGGTTCTTCAGTGTTCTAAAATTGCATCGAACCAGCGCCTCATGCGCCGGTAATGAGGGCCGCCCCAGTAGATCTGGCCACATCGTTGGCATTGTTTGAAATGATGATAGGTTTCTTTTGTGCCTTTAGGTAATCGACCCTCAATCTCATTTAATGCGACATCCTGAATATCGCCATTGCATTTTGTGCATCGTGAAAACGGTGAAACAAGATTGTGCAAGTTCAGGCGATCGATAACTTCCAGCAATTGCAGTCGTGGATTCGTAGCTCGCACGAAATAACCATGAGTAACCAGGCTGCGTTTTAGCACGCCAATATCCCTCGTCAGGATGATACGGTTCTCATTTAAAGAAACTGATACAAGATCGATATCATTAATGTCGTTGTTATATATTGTGTCGAAGCCAATGAGCCTGAGGTAACGTGCAAGTCTACCCAGATTGGCATCTACGATAAAGCGTGTCTTGCGCAGTGGTTTGGGTCTCAGATGAACCAGGGGCGTAATATCCAGCGTTTCAAATACCGGGTAAACGCTGATATGGTCTTTGTCCTGTACAAGACAGGTGAAATCAACAGATTTACCATTCACAAGTATCATGTCGATTTCAGTGTGCGGCACACCGAGTGACTCAATCATGTCCTTGATTGATGCAGGTAATTTAAAAGTGTGGATGAATTCGACTTTTCGGCGATCCGGCGCCAGGAAATCATTGAGTTCTTCGTAAAATCTAAAATGAGCTGCTGGCATATGTGCAGCGAAAAGACGATTAGGAACCCATGAGCCTGTTTAAAATGTTTTCATAGACCCTTGATAGCTCATCGAGCTCAGAGGTGCTGGTGCACTCATTGACCTTATGGATGGTTTTATTGACTGGCCCCAGTTCAATAACCTGTGCACCTGATGGTGCGATGAAACGGCCATCAGATGTGCCACCGGTTGTGGAGACTTCGGTTTCGATCGAAAGCTCTTCCCGGATACCCTCTTTAACGGCATCAAGCAGTTCACCAGACGGTGTTAAGAAGGGATTACCCGATAGCCTCCAGTTGAGTAAAAAATTAAGATGGTGATTATCCAGTATTCTCATCACCTGGGTTTTTAATGTTTCAGGCGTTTGTTCTGTAGAGAACCTGAAATTAAACAGGGCCTCGACTTCACCAGGGATAACGTTTTCGGCGCCAGTACCCGCATGTATATTGGAAATCTGAAAAGTAGTCGGTGGAAAAAATTCATTTCCATTGTCCCATGTCATTTCAGTCAACTCATTGAGTAATGGTGCAATGCTATGGATAGGGTTTTGTGCCATATCTGGATAGGCGACGTGCCCCTGAATACCATGAATAATCAGTTCCCCGGTGAGCGAACCACGCCTGCCATTCTTGATTACATCACCCAGGCGCTCGCGTGAGCTTGGCTCTCCCACGAGACACCAATCAATTTTCTCATCCCGCTCATTGAGCGTTTTGACGACTTTCTTGGTGCCATCAACCGCCACGCCTTCTTCGTCACTGGTGATTAAAAAGGCGATAGAACCCGCGTGCCCAAGATTGTTTGATATAAAGCGTTCGCAGGCGGTGACCATGGCTGCCAGACTACCCTTCATATCGGCAGTCCCTCTACCGAATAAATAATCATCTTTAAGTTCCGGTATAAAGGGATCTGTATCCCATTTGTCGATCGGGCCACTGGCTACAACATCCGTGTGTCCGGCAAATACCAGTAGCGGGGCGTTATGCCCACGTCTGGCCCAAAGATTATCCACCCGTCCAAAGCGCATGTGTTCACACTCAAATCCGAGTTTGGCAAGGCGCTGGGCCAGTATCTTCTGGCAGCCCTCGTCGTTAGGCGTTACTGATCGACGCGAGACAAGCTCCATCGCAAGTTTTATGGTAGTAGAGGTCATGGTTAAATCTTCATAGCTTGCACATAAGAAGTATAGGCCTTGTTCATATCATTGATATTGCATTTCATCGCGCTCACAACTGCCTGTTCAGCCAAGCTTAAGCATCTGACCATTTAATATAGATTAGATATCCCGAAGCAACTCATTGATACCCACTTTTGAGCGTGTTTTCTCGTCTACTCGTTTGACGATGACGGCACAATACAGGCTGTATTTGCCATCCTTGGAAGGCAGGCTACCGGATACCACAACCGATCCTGCTGGCACACGGCCATAGGTAATCTCATCTTTTTCCCGGTCATAGATACGGGTGCTTTGACCGATGTAGACCCCCATGGAAATGACCGAGCCTTCTTCAACAATGACCCCT
>BTQO01000179.1:0-3046 GCA_036985915.1 Gammaproteobacteria bacterium
CCAACTGTTTCAGGATTTCTTCGCGCGCCTTCGGCGACTGCGATAGGTCAACATCACCAGAAAAGCTGATAATGGAGTAATCACCATCTTCATTTATTTCAAATTGCACACCCGCCCCCCCTGTTCATGAGTACTGCCTGGATACTCACTCGCTATTTATTTTTCACCATTTCAAGGATATTCCCTACTTCGCCCTCACAGGGAAGAAAGGTAACCCCATCCATGATCTCAGAAATAAAGTGTGTTCCTAACCCACCCGGACGTATGTCGTCCAGATCGCGCGGCTTGACCGTTTTCGGATCCACGCTAGGTGCAACGTCGATCAGACGGATGATCATCTTGCGCTCATTATCGAAGATTTCAAGCCTGATTTCACCATTTTTATTGCCCTTGTAGCCATGCTCAATCACGTTCATACACGCTTCATTTGCGGCGATAACCACCTGATCCACCTCTTCTTTCTCAAACCCTGATTGCCCCGCAGCATCACGCACCATATCGCGCACACCCTTCAGTTTTTCCGGGTCGGCATTGAACGTCAGTTTACCGAGCAACTTGCCATCCGGATGTTGGGCCATCCCATCCAGCACCATCAGCGTAATATCATCGTGTAACGGTTGCTGCTGAATATGTTCTATCACCGCCTGGATGCGCTCTTCTGCGGATGCATCGGCGTATTCATCGATAATGGCCGAAAACCCGGATACCTCCAGCATGCCTCCCTTGAAATCACGGCCCTCGGTGACGCCATCGGTAAACAGGTACAGGCTCGACTTGCCAAGCTGCATGTGCGCTTCTGGAAAATCAATATCGGGCACGATACCTAGCGGTGGTGAATCGGCCGGGTATTCCTGGTAGTTGCCATTTTCTTCGCGCAACAGGGGCGGCTGGTGTCCTGCATTGGACCACACCACTTCGCCAGACAGCTGGTCATAGTTACCGGTCACCGCGGTAACGAACATGCCGTGTGTCGCCGAATCAACCAGTTCATTGTTAACGCGCGCCAGCAAATCACGGGGCGGGATATTCATTCTGGCCAGGCAACGCAACAGGCTTGAACATTTGGCCATCAATAACGCCGCATTCATGCCCTTGCCTGAAACATCGCCCAGGGAAAAATAGATGCGCCCGTCATCAAGCCGAAAGTGATCGAAGAAATCGCCAGACACTTCCCGTGCAGAGATATTTACGCCTGCGATGGGATACGGCTGAACCTGCTCTGTGGGCAGCAAACTGCGTTGCAGGTCACGCGCCAGATCCAGTTCACGCTGGATGCGTTCCTGCTCGACAAGCCGCCCGGCCATACGTGCATTGTGAATCGCCAGCGTACCGGATGCCGCCAATACCTGGAGCACCGTCTGGTCCAGGGGTTCGAAGAGATGATCACCGCTGCGCTTGTTGATCACCTGGATCACGCCCAGCGGCCGGCCATGCAGGTTGAGTGGTGCGCTTAAGATCGAGCGGGTCTCAAAACCGGTCGATTTATCAACCGAGCCCGTGAAATCCGGATCCTCGCGCACATCGCGCACCATCACCGGCTTGCCTTCCCGAACGGTTCTGCCCACGATGCCCGCATCCGCAGGCAACCTCAAACCGGTAATATCCACCGGTCCGGCACAGGCCCGGCAGACCAGTTCGGTATCGTCGTTTTCCAATATAAAGATGGATCCGGCCTCGGCCTCAACATAGTCGACGATGCGCTGCACCGCATTGATCAATGTGCTATCCAGATCCAGCGAACTGGCAAAGGATTGGCCAATCTCGGCCAAAAAGAGCATGCGCTCCTGCTCAACACGATCCTGTGCGGAATCGAACAGGTCATGGATGGAGGTCGATGATTTAGATGATTTCGCCACGTCGTGATTATGTTCTAATAGTACCAGGCAGCCACATGCCACGTGCCTGCGTCATTTGTGCAATGATACAGGATATCTGTTAAAAATACTTGACATAATAGATACAGAATATATCCTTACATACTGATTTAAAAAGAAAATTGCATAAATGATTAGGGTGTCCAAGGTGTATCAATCAGTCGTACTCATAATCGCGACCGCGCTATTGGCCGTCGTGGCCACCCCGGTGTTGTCTGCTGTCTACGTCTACAAGGACAAAGCGGGTGTCGTGCACCTCACCGACAAACCCGGCCGCTTCGACCGGCCTAATCGATATAAATACCGCCGGGTCATGGGGCGCGGTTGGCTGAATCCACCCAATGCCACCTGGTCCAACTGGAAACAACTCAAGCAAAACCGCAAGCGCTATGGCTCAATCGTCAACAAGGCCGCCCTTCGCTACCGTGTTGATGAGGCCTTGCTGCATGCCATCATCACCGCCGAATCGGCCTTCGATCCCAATGCCGTTTCGCGTGCAGGCGCCGTAGGACTCATGCAACTGATGCCGGCGACCGCACAACGCTACGGCGTGCAAAACCGCCGCGATCCGGTCTCCAATGTCTACGGCGGCACCGCATATTTTCGCGATCTCTTAAAACGATTCAACAATCTTTCGCTGGCATTGGCTGCCTACAATGCCGGGGAAGGCGCGGTCATTAAAAGCGGCAACCGCGTTCCTCAATACCGCGAGACCCGCAACTACGTGGCAAAGGTGCTGAAATACTACGATTATTATCGCAAGGAAATGTAACAATCAGCGGATGATAAAATAGCCTTACCAGGACTGGTACGGATGCTGCGCCAGATAAACATTGTAATACCGCTCGTCATCCGTCACCTCCGCACCCAGCCAGTCTGGATGGCTGAATGGTTCATCTTCACTGTTTAATTCGATCTCGGCGACGATCAGGCCTTCGTTATCTCCATCGAAGACATCAATCTCCCAAACGTGCCCTTTGTGATGCACGATGTAACGGGTCTTGCTGACAATACCCGGCGAACATAGCGTTGTTAGCATTTCCTTAGCATCGGACTTTGGGATTTTATACTCGTACTCATACCGAAACGCGGTGAGCGACGCGCTTTTTATATTTAACCACGCATGTTCATCGCTGATGCGTACACGCACGGAACAACGCCCGGGCCCCGCC
>BTQO01000180.1:0-3034 GCA_036985915.1 Gammaproteobacteria bacterium
GGCCGGCGCTGGGCGCTACCTGCACGTGTCTATGCACGGCCACTGGAACTGTATGTTGGTGCCGATGTATCACAGGAGCAACTGCACACCGAATTGCAGTTGCTGAACTACCGTGCAGTGAATAAAATCGGCCAATCCGGCTCCTATCAACGCAGTGGTAACTTTTATGTTATTCGCACCAGACCGTTTAGATTCTGGGACAACGAGGAGAAAGGAAGAATCATTCATGTCCGTTTTGATGCGAATGGTGTTGCAGAACTAAAAGGTGCATCACGCAAGCCGATTAATGTGTTACGTCTGAATCCGCTGGAAATAGGCAGTATCAGCACCGCACATAATGAGGATCGCATACTGGTCAGAATAAGCGATGTACCTGAAATGCTGATCCGTGCACTCATGGTGGTTGAAGATCGGAACTTTTATACCCACCATGGCGTCAGTGCAAAGGCAATCGCACGTGCCGTTTGGGCAAACTTGCGTGCACGAAAGACAGTGCAGGGTGGCAGCACACTGACACAACAGCTGGTTAAAAGTTTTTATTTGACCAGTGAGCGCTCGCTAAAACGTAAACTTAACGAAGCGCTGATGTCGTTGTTGCTTGAGTGGCATTACGATAAAAACGAGATACTGGAAACCTATCTCAATGAGATCTATCTTGGTCAGGATGGTCGTCGCGCCATTCACGGTTTTGGTTTGGCCAGCCGGTTTTATTTCGGACGACCACTAAAGGAAACAACACCGTCACAAATTGCGTTACTGGTTGCAATGGTCAAGGGTCCGTCCTGGTATGACCCGCGCCGGCACCCGAAGCGCGCCAAAGCACGTAGAAACCTGGTGCTCAAGCAAATGGCCGAGTATGGCTTGTTGCTCAGGAAAACCGCAGATCAGGCTGCCCGCGCACCGCTTGACGTGCTTGCCAAGCCCCCTGCGGGCACGAGCCGTTATCCGGCATTTATGGATTTATTAAGACGACAGTTAAACGAAGAGTATCAAGAGGAAGATCTGCGATCCGAGGGCTTGCAGATATTTACCTCGCTTGATCCGCAACTCCAACGGATTGCACAAAACGTATTCACACGCCAGGCAGCCGTGCTGGAACAACGGTATCAAATTGACAAGGGCAAGCTTAATGGCGCGGTTGTGTTGACCAATTCGCAAAATGGTGAGGTGCTGGCATTGGTGGGTGGGCGTCGCGCCAGTGTCTCCGGATTTAACCGTGCGCTGGATGCCAGGCGCCAGGTTGGCTCGTTGCTTAAACCTGCTGTATATGCCACGGCCCTGTCGCGCCCGCGTAGCTACAACCTGATTACACTGCTTGATGATAGTGAGCTTAACGTGCAGACGAACGACAGCGAGCAAAGTATCTGGGTACCGCAAAACTACGACCGGGAATATCATGGCCAGGTACCGCTCTTTTTGGCGTTGGCAAAATCCTACAATGTAGCGACTGCGCGATTAGGTATGGACGTCGGACTGGCTCAGGTTATCGGCACGCTTAATCGCATGGGTCTAAGACAACAGCTGCGACCGTACCCTTCGCTGTTGCTAGGCGCGGTTGAGTTATCCCCGGTTGATGTCGCGCGAATTTACCAGACACTGGCAGCCGGCGGGTTCAGAATGCCGCTGCGCACTATCCGTGCGGTATTAAGTGCCGATGGGAAGGTTCTAAAGCGCTATCCGATCAATCTTGAACAAGCCATGGAACCTGCCGTGGCGTATGTGCTCAATGTGGCATTGCAGCAGGTGATGCTTTCCGGTACGGGGCGATCGGCATACCGGCGTTTACCGGCATCGCTCATGGCGGCAGGCAAAACCGGTACGACCAACGATTTAAGGGACAGCTGGTTTGCCGGGTTTACCGGTAACCAACTGGCAGTGGTTTGGTTGGGCAGAGACGACAATGTTTCGATCGGGCTGACCGGTGCAAGTGGTGCATTAAAGCTATGGACCGAACTGATGGCCCGGTCCGGTGCCCGCCCCTTAAGGTTGGCAGCGCCCCAGGCGGTTAGCTGGCAGTGGGTTGATCCGTATTCCAATGCCCTGACAGAACAATCATGCGATGGTGCGGTACAATTACCTTTTATACGGGGTTCCGAGCCCTCGCGCTGGATTTCGTGCGATGAGGAACGCGCTGAGCTGTTCACGTCAGAGGGAAGACAACCCGGAAAGAAAGGTTCATTTTGGCGCTGGTTATTTGGAGAATGATTGCGTGGCTAACATATTAAAACGCTTTATATATGTGCTGGGTTTGTTGATCCTGACCGGTTGCGTGAGTTTGACAGGCCCGGGCGCACCCGTTGAGGATCGCAGCCGCACAAGCGGCGACGGCCAAACGGATCGCGCCGAGCCTTCTGATGTCACTGTTACGCCTTATGCAGAGGAAGCCGTACAAGAACCGGCGGTCATCGCTGAACCCAAGCGTGCTGCGCCACCAAGCAAGCGTCAGAACCAGGCTGTGGTTGCGCTGGTGAGTATTTCTAAAACCAAGGAACGCGAGGGGCAGCTGGATTCTGCCGCAGCGGCCTTAGAGCGTGCGCTTAGGATTGATCCGAATGATGCGCTGCTTTGGCATCAACTGGCAGGTCTGCGTCTCAGGCAGCGCCAGCCAGGCCAGGCTGAATCATTGGCGAGCAAATCCAACGCCCTGGCAGCAGATAACCGCACGTTGCAGGCGAAAAACTGGCGCATCATCGAACAGGCGCGGCGTGTGTTGGGTGATAACAAGGGGGCTTCCAAGGCGGCCAAACGCGCCAAGGCTTTGGAATCATGACTTCTGATCTGCGTGTGCATCCGGGGATGGATGTATGAGGATCGGGCATGGGTTTGACGCGCATCGTTTCTGCCCTGGCGATCATGTCATGCTCGGTGGTGTTCGAATCGACCATGATCATGGCATCGAGGCGCACTCGGATGGCGATGTGCTGATCCATGCCTTGTGCGATGCATTGCTGGGCGCAGCTGGCTTGGGCGATATGGGCACACATTTTCCGGATTCCGATCCGAACTTAAAAGATGCCGACAGTCGACACCTGCT
>BTQO01000181.1:0-3018 GCA_036985915.1 Gammaproteobacteria bacterium
CTTTGTGCACTTTATCCAGACCTTGTGCGAGTTGTCGAAGACAAATCAACGCACTTCGTACCGTTATTCCCCGCTTGATGTACTTGGATAAATTGCCGTATTCAAAATATTCCATGACCAGGTACACCGCATGGTCCATAAAGCCATGGTCGTACACCTGCACTACATGAGGCGTATCCAGTCGTGTGAGAATTTCCTGTTCCTGGATGAACCGATCAAGCAATGAATCGTCCGATATTTTCGTGGTGTCCATTACCTTGATCGCCAGATTCTGGTTTTCGCCGCGGCGCCTTGCCAGGAATACTTCGGACATTGCGCCGCGGCCGATTCTCTTCAGAAGGTCAAACTCACCCAGTGTGGAATTGGTTTTCGTCATCTGACAGATAGATAGCGCACATCGTTCAGGTTATTTAATGGCCAATCATATCACCCCTTTGCGTTTATACCGTATCGGCAGCATAATGATTCATACACACTGTTTCAGGTGCCCATAGGACGATCGTCTAATGGGTGAAACGGGAAGCTGGTGCGTTTCGGGTTAACCCCTGAACTAGTCCAGCGCTGCCCCCGCAACGGTAGGCGAGTTAACTTCTGTCGATGAACCACTGGATCGGATGATCCGGGAAGGTGATAGGAGGGCATTAATGCCACTCGCGAGCCCGGAGACCGGCCTGAAGCGCACACTTATTGTGCCGCGGCGGGCGGTCTGGGCGATTTCCATGTTTTATTAACTGGTTTCGCAGGCAACCCCCAAGGCGCGCATCACGGGGGTTTCGATGAAACGAAATTATTGGCCTTTCTTATTCGCCGGGTTGTTCGCCGTACCGCATGCAGGCATCGCTGCTGATCAATCAACAAGCACCATACCATCGGTTGTCGTCAGCGCGACCCGATCGGAACAATCCGAGATCAATGTTCCCGCGCGTATTGATGTCATTACCCGGGAGGATATCAAGGCCAGCCAGGCGAGTAATATCGCCGATCTGTTACGTGGGCGAGCAGGTTTGCAGATAACCGATCTACGTGGTGACGGTGCCAGTGTAACGATTAGTCTCCGTGGTTTTGATCAAACGGCAAATGCCAATGTGTTGGTACTGGTTGATGGCCGGCGCCTGAATCATTCTGATACCCGTGCCCCGGATATTAGTCATATCTCATTGAGTGATGTTGAGCGTATTGAGATAACACATGGCAGTGCCAGCACGCTATATGGTGACCAGGCAGTTGGCGGCGTGGTGAATATCATTACCAGAAAGCCATTGGGTAAGCAGATTGATCTGGTTTTTGATGTCGGTAGCTACAGTCGCCGGGGTGTACGGTTTAATGCCGGTAATAAACTGGATAACGGGTTTGCCTATCGCTTATCTGCTCAAGCGTTGCGTTCAAGCGGCTATCGTGATCATAGCGCACGCGATTATCAAAACCTGAGCGCCACTCTTGCGTATGCACATAATACGGGAGATGTTTTTATAGATCTGCAACAGGTGCGGGATAATCTGGAATTGCCGGGCGCACTGGTACAGTCAGCGTTCGATGCCGATCGCCGTCAAATCAATCCCGGCTTTATTAATGATTTTTCTGACTCAGACATCTCCATGATGCGGCTGGGCGTACGTCAGCTATTGAATGACCAGTGGTCATTCGAGGGTGAATTGACACGACGCGATACCGATGAAAAGCTGATTCAGAGTTTCCAGAATAATCCTAGCCCGCCGGGCGGTAATACGCGCCGTGATGCCTTGAGTTTTAATCCCAGGCTGATTGGTAACTTCGAAACCAGCCATGGTGAATCTCAAGTCACACTAGGGCTCGATATTGAGAAGACGGATTTTGATCTGTTTGTACCCTTTGTCTTCTTTGGCTTTCCTGGTGCAGTAGATCGTTCGAATGATCAGCATACCAAGGCGGTCTATGCTCAGGGCATAATTCCGTTGAGTAACAAGTTGTCGTTAACCGTCGGCGGCCGGTATGCCAGCGTTGATAACAAGATGGTTGATGTTGCGAGTTTTCCTGCGGGTATTGATGTCGATGATAATGTATTTGTTAAATCGATTGGCCTTAACTACCGGGCGGATAAGCACTGGCGGTTATATACGCGACTGGATGAGAACTTCCGCTTTGCCAAAGTAGATGAAATAACGGGTGCACCGGCTGGGACCATATTGAAGACACAAGAAGGTTTGACGTTTGATATGGGCGTGGAATGGTCAGGCATTGACCGGTTTTTTAGTCTGGGTGTTTACTGGCTTAAGCTTGATGATGAAATCTATTTTGATCCCACGGTGGGTCTGTTCGGCGCCAACGTCAATCTGGACAAAACACTGCGCCAGGGATTGATCATCAGTGGCGGACTTGATGTATCACGTAACATGCAATTGTCTGCTGATTACACGGTCACGCGCGCAAAATTCAAGGCCGGCGGTCTTGATGGCAACACTGTTTCAGGCGTGGCGCCATATATTGCAACGTTTCGTGTCAATTACCAGCCCACTCAACGCTGGAATGTGTTAACCGAGCTGCAATTGATCAGCAGCAAGTACGCACAAGGCGATAACCTGAATAGCAAAGAAAAAGCGCCGGGCTATGGTGTGTTGAACTTCACAGCCAGATACGAGGTCAGGAATTGGGAACTGGCGTTTAGAATGAACAACGTTACTGACAAGGAATACTCGGAATTTATTGCGGATGGTTTTACCCGCTCATACCAGCCGTCCCCGGAACGCAACATTGCGATGTCGGTCGGTTATCACTTCAACTAAAGGGCACATCTAAAAATGCACTTTTCACCCGCAAGGGGTACCGAGGCCCGCGATAGCTGT
Organism: Gammaproteobacteria bacterium; assembly: GCA_036985915.1. Lineage (GTDB taxonomy): Bacteria > Pseudomonadota > Gammaproteobacteria > JAJDYQ01 > JAJDYQ01 > BTQO01. The sequence continues at coordinate 2,820 of BTQO01000181.1, forward strand.
GTCAGCTCCGTACTCGAATCCTCATGTATTCCATATACACTGCGGTTCTCGGCTCTGGCGTCCTGCGCCGCTCTCGACAATTGCTCCTGCATTGTTCTACCTTCGCCCGTCCATGGGCTCGTACCTCCCACATCCATGTGGTCGTGTGTGCGGTGCTTCCTTGCTCTCACAAAAAAATCACTATTTTTAGAAGTGCCCT